>NZ_JADBTX010000050.1:0-133863 GCF_020245945.1 Microcystis sp. M015S2 | reverse complement strand
GTAACAACCAATCCTTTAACCGTCAATTACACCCTCGGAGGGACAGCTACTCTTAATACCGATTACACTCGTACAGGGACTACCAATACTGTCACCTTTGCTGCTAATTCAGCGACTGCTACTGTAACCGTTGACCCCACTGCTGACACAACTATTGAACCCAACGAAACCGTCATTTTAACCCTCGCTGCAGGGACAGGTTATACAATTGGGACAACTACCGCAGTGACAGGGACAATTACCAATGATGATAATCCAGGAAGAATTCAAGGGTTAAAATGGAACGACATCAACGGTAATGGAGTCCGCGAAGACCTAATTCAAGGTAATCCTCCCGATATAGTTTTTGTAATTGATGTTTCTGGTAGTACAAGTTCGCTATTTCAAGGGTTAGCGGTAGGAGATGTTAATAATGATGGTACAGCCAATACCCGACTAGATGCCGAAATAGCGGGATTTATTGCCTTAAATAATCGCTTAGTTAGTAAAGGATTAGGTTCTACAGCTAAAGTCAGTATTGTCAGCTTTGAAAGTAGTGCCAATCAACGGGATATGAATCCAACTATTAGCGGGATTCAATTGACCACAAATCCAGCCACAGATAGCAATAACAATGGCATTAAAGATGTCGAAGAGATTCTACGTTCTCTAGTAGCTTCAGGTGTAACTAACTTTGAAATAGCCTTACAGAAAGCCACCAACACCCTAACGACTATAGGAACAACTACTGGTAATGGAAATGTGATTTTCATCTCCGATGGGGAAAACAACGCAGGGGGGAGTTATAGCGATGAAGTTCTCACCTTACAAAATGCAGGAGTCAAGCTATCAGCTTTTGGCGTAGGAACCGATGCGAACATCAGTAATCTCCAAGTAATTAATCCTAGTGCTAGTATCTTTACCAGTACTGACCAATTATTAGGTGTTTTTGATGGGTTAGGTAGTGGAACTCAAAGCTTCAAAGAACCAGGATTAGGCGGAGTAAGCATTTACCTAGACCTAAATAATAACGGGGTTTTAGATGCAGGAGAACCAACTCAAGTCACGGCCGTTGATAACCCTACTACCACCAATATTGATGAAGCAGGACAGTATAGCTTTACTAATGTCCAACCAGGAACTTACATTGTGCGGGAAGTTGTTCCCAGTGGTTTCAGTCAAACTTTCCCCAATAGTCCCAATTATCACACAGTCGTCGTTGGTTCAGGTCAAACTGTCAATAATATCAACTTTGGTAATACCACACCTTCACCTGTTACCCTAACCGTCAATCCTGTCAGTGTAGCTGAAGATGGGACAACTAATCTAGTTTATACTTTCACCCGTACTGGCAATTTGACTAATGCCTTGACCGTAAATTATAGCGTTGCTGGTACAGCTATCTTTAATACAGACTATAGCCAAACCGGTGCAGCAACTTTCACGTCAACAACTGGAACAATTACCTTGGCTGCTGGCCTCAGTACCGCTACTTTAACCATTGACCCGACAGCAGATACAACTATTGAACCCAACGAAACCGTCATTTTAACTCTTACTTCTGGGACAGGTTATACAGTTGGGACAACTACCGCAGTGACGGGAACAATTACCAATGACGACTTTTTCCAACTCTCCATCAACGACATCACCGTGGTCGAAGGTAAGGATAGTAATGCAACCCTCACCGTCACTGTCAATAACCCCAATTCACAACCAATTAGCGTCAACTATACCACTGCACCCGTTAACGCTACCGCCAATGTAGATTACACTAGCAAAACCGGAACTATCACCATTGCTGCTAATACTTCCACCGCTACTATTAGCATTCCCATCCTCAATGATAACCTTAATGAAGCCGATGAAGCCTTTACAGTAACCCTATCAAATCCCGTTAATGCTACCATCAATCCCGAAGGAGGAATAGGAGAAGTTATCATTACTGATACTTGGCAAAGCAGTCTCACTCGCACCTTACCCAACAATGTCGAAAACCTTAGACTAATTGGCACTAATAATATTAACGGTACAGGTAACGCCGGTAACAATAATATCACTGGAAATAGTGGCAATAATCAAATCAATGGAGGTGCGGGAATTGATACTTTAACCGGTGGTTTAGGTGCAGATACCTTCATCTTCCAATTTGGTCAATCTACCATATCCGCAAGCGATAGTATCACAGATTTTGCCATCAATAGTGATAGAATTGACTTATTAACTCAAGGTGGAACTGCCACGAGTGCGCCTAGTAGTTTCAGTCGCGCTGCTGATAGCACTGTCACCACTTTACAGAATTTAGTCAATCAAGTATTTACTGATGCCAATGGAGCCACTACAGGTAATCAAGAATTAGCGGTTAATAGTGCCGCCTTAGTGCAAGTAACAAGCGGTGCGATAGCCGGAACTTACCTCGTTATTAATGATAGCACGGCTGGCTTCCAATCCAGCAATGATTTATTAATAAATATCACTGGATTTACTGGTACTTTACCAGCTTTAGGGAGCATTCCGGTGGGTAATTTCTTTATCTAAGTTTCTAAGCTCTCCTTATGTAATTCGGTTAGCATAATGATTAAAAATGAACCCAACAACCGCCAATTATGATGAACCCTGGTCACCTAGAAAACGGGTTTCTTCAAGAAACTATTTAGAAATCCGTTGTCTTTGAGAAACCCGTTTTCTGTTCGTTAAGTGGCTATCAATTCGGTCAAAAAAACCAAATTAACAAGCCGCCGTAACTGGATTATATTGGGATAATTGACCGCAATAAAAAAACTCTGTGTCCTCTGTGTCTCTGTGGTTTTTATCAGATAAAACAACAGATATTGTAGGGTGCTTTAGGCAGCTCATGAACCCCGGAAAGAAGCATTAAGTCACCTAGAAAACGGGTTTCTCGGAGAAACCCATTTTCTGGACTTAAAAGCGACTACTGAGAAACTGCCACAACGGGAACGGTAGAATTTCAAATCATCCAGAACATTAGACCTCGACCTAATATGATCTTGGGACTAAAATTCTTTCTGGTTAAGAAACTTACCAAACAAAAAGGATTTTAATTAACCCATTATCGAACTATTTAATTAGTACAAAAGAGCAGAGCAAGCTGTGATCGGGTGATAATTTTTCGAGATGTCTATTAGCCTGAATTATTCACCAATTGCCGACCGTTTTTTAGCCAGAGGACTGAATGACCTTTCTAGCAAGACTTTTGAGTATTCTCCCAAATCTTCATCAATAATCGGGGCTAAGTAAATAAATTTTCACAACTCGATCGCTACAAATATCCGGCCAACAACTACAATAACCCTAGCATCTGTGTGAAAAAAGGCCTATCTATGCAACTTTCGCCCCAAGAAAAAGATAAATTACTCATTTTCACGGCGGCACTGCTCGCCGAAAGACGCAAAAATCGCGGTATCAAGTTAAATTATCCCGAAGCGATCGCCTATATTAGCGCTGCCATCCTCGAAGGTGCGAGGGAAGGTCGTAGCGTCGCTGAATTGATGAGTTACGGCACCACTTTATTAACTCGTGAGGAGGTAATGGAAGGCATCCCGGAAATGATTACGGAAGTGCAGATCGAAGCGACTTTTCCCGATGGTACTAAATTAGTTACCGTTCACAATCCCATTCATTAACAGGAGATTTTTAGCAGTTATGATTCCGGGAGAAATTATCACACCATCCGGAGCGATCGAGATTAATGTCGGTCGCGACACCCTGCGTATTTCTGTGGCTAATACAGGCGATCGACCGATTCAAGTGGGTTCCCACTATCATTTTTATGAAGTTAACGAGGCCCTAGAGTTCCAGCGCGAATTAACCAAAGGAACCCATCTGAATATTCCCGCGGGTACATCAGTTCGATTTGAACCGGGAGACACGAAAGAGGTGGAGTTAGTTGCCATCGCGGGAACTGAAGAAATTTATGGCTTTAATGGTTTAATTAATGGTTCCCTCAAAGGCAAGAAAAAGAAAAAGTAGGGCTTTGACGGAAAAATTATCACAGTTCGATCGCTCAATTGTGGTAACATCAAGGCAACGATAACTAATTCTTTCCAAGACTATGACGACGGTAAAAATTGGCATCATTGGCGGCAGTGGTTTGTATAAAATGGATGCCCTCAAGGATGTGCGGGAAGTATCCCTCGATACTCCTTTTGGTTCTCCTTCCGATGCTTTAATTCTCGGTACTTTAGAGGGAACAGAAGTGGCCTTTTTAGCTCGTCATGGCAGAAATCACCATTTTTTACCGACCGAATTACCCTTTCGCGCTAATATTCACGCTCTCAAACAATTAGGGGTTGAATATATTATTTCCGCTTCGGCCGTTGGTTCCCTAAAAGCCGAAGTTAAACCCCTAGATTTAGTCATTCCCGATCAATTTATTGACAGAACTAAAGAGAGAATAGCGACTTTTTTTGGGGAAGGAATTGTTGCCCACGTTGCCTTTGGTGATCCCATTTGTCCGCAATTAGCGCAAATTTTAGGGGATGCCGTCGCTAGTTTAAACCTACCGGAAGTTACCTTGCATCGGGGCGGTACATACATCTGCATGGAGGGGCCGGCTTTTTCTACTAAAGCGGAATCAAATCTCTATAGAAGTTGGGGGGCAACCGTGATCGGTATGACCAATTTAACCGAGGCAAAATTAGCCCGAGAAGCGGAAATTGCCTATGCTACCTTAGCCCTAGTTACCGATTATGATTGTTGGCATCCCGATCACGATCATGTCACGGTAGAAATGGTGATCGAAAATCTACACCATAACGCTATTAATGCCCAAAAAGTTATCCAAGAAACGGTGCGCCGTCTAGCAGCTGATCCTCCCGTTTCCGTCGCTCATTCTGCCCTTAAATACGCTATTCTTACCCGTCTAGATTCTGTTCCCGTCGCCACTAAAGAAAAATTAGCTCTCTTTTTGAAAAAATATCTTGAATAAGTGGAGAAATAGCCGAGAAAAGTCGCCCATGAATTTAGAAATGGGTCATTTTTCTCGCTGTGATCCAGACGATCAATTTGACCCAAATTCTAGGTTATCTCTCGCTTAACTAGCTAGGTATTCTCTGATGTTGCCCTTGCGTTTTCTTAATTTAGCGATCGCTTCTCGTTCGATCTGACGGACGCGTTCACGACTGATATTGAGTCGAACGCCAATTTTTGCTAGGGTGAGGGGCTGCCCATTATCTAAACCAAAACGCAGACAAATCACTTCTTTTTGTTGAGGGGTGAGGTCTGCCATCAGTTTTTCCAAATCCACCTGCAGGGAAGAGTAGGTAGTGTAATCTTCGGGAGAAAGTCCCGTATCTTCCAAGAGTTCCCCTAATTCCGTGTCTTGATTGTCCCCCACCTTTAAGTCAAGGGAAAGGGGTTGACGGGACCTTTCCAAGTAGTCTCGCACCTGTTTGGGAGTTAGGTCTAATTCCTCGGCTAATTCGGCAATGGTGGCAGCGCGACCTTTATCTTGAGCTAGTTGACGCTGGGCCTTTTTGATTTTATTCAGTTTTTCGGTGATGTGGATGGGCAGACGGATGGTGCGACTTTTTTCTGCGATCGCCCGGGTGATGGCTTGGCGAATCCACCAATAGGCATAGGTGGAAAAGCGATAGCCTTTGGTGGGATCGAATTTTTCCACACCTCTTTGCATCCCAATGGTTCCCTCTTGGATGAGATCTAATAGATCTAGATTGCGTTTTAGGTATTTTTTAGCGACGGAAACCACTAGACGCAGGTTCGCTTCTACCATCTTGCGTTTGGCGAAATCCCCTGCCCCCAATTCTCGACGGAGTTGTTCTTCACTAATTTCCGCCGCTTCTGACCATTGGCGATCGCTGGGTTCGCTGCCGAGTTTCGCCCTTAGGGATTCTTTGATTTTTTCCAGAAAAATTAATCTTTGTACCTGTTTCGCGTAGAGAATTTCTTCTTCATGGGTGAGAAGGGGAACTCGGCCAATTTCTCTGAGATAGGCGCGAACTGGATCGGTAAGGTTTTTCGAGGTTTTCATGAGTGCGCGTCGATTGAGGGTTGATATTCAGGGATTGATGGCGTTTTTCGGATCGCTTCCCCAAGGGGCAGTTAAGGAGATGCTATCAGGGTTTCTTCTCGTTTTGTAAAGATATTGGTAAGTGATTACTCAAGGATAGAGAGAAATCTAATTGACGATTTAATTGCCTCTATAGTCCAGTTTTTAGCTAGACATAGAGTTTTTGGGCATAAATGGCAAGTAGTGAGAACCTTGCTTATTTAACTAATATTACAACAATCATTAAATATTGTAAAGTTTATGAGATAAAAAAATCACCCCTCTCAGGAAAGCAGCAATGAAGAGGAGGTTTGAGTATCTCTACTCATAGATTACCCAAAGGTTTCCCATCAGGATGCAATCTAGATGACAAAATGAGCAATTTTCTCATTTAGCGGTCGCAGATCGAGCGGTGAGGGAATTATAAATTATGAATTATGAATTATGAAGTGGGGAGATGGGGAGCAGGGAGCAGGGGAGCAGGGGAGAAGGGAGAAAAAGCTGACGACCGACTCCTGAACACAGTCTCCCGTCTCCCGCCCATTGACCTTGCCTAGCGGTTCAGGGGGGATTGTGTAAAAATAAGAGAAGATCGGTTTTTTTTTACTAAACCTATGGCCACTTCTTCCATTGCCGTTAGAGAATTACCTCTCTTTCCCCTACCCGAAGTTGTTTTATTCCCGGGTCGTCCTCTGCCCCTGCACATCTTCGAGTTTCGCTATCGGATTATGATGAATACGATATTGGAAGAAGATCGCCGTTTTGGGGTCTTAATGGTAGATCCGGCCACGGGAGAAATTGCTAAAGTGGGCAGTTGTGCGGAAGTTGTCCGTTGTCAACGTCTCCCAGATGATCGCCTAAAAATTCTCACCATCGGTCAACAGCGCTTCCGTGTCCTAGAATACGTCCGGGAAAAACCCTATCGCGTCGGTTTAGTGGAGTGGATTGAAGATGTCCCCACCACCCAAGATCTGCGACCTCTGGCCACAGAAGTGGATCGACTGCTGCGGGATGTGGTTCATCTCTCAGCCAAATTAACCGCTCAAAAAATTGAACTCCCCGACGATTTGCCCAGTCTTCCCCTGGAATTATCCTACTGGGTGGCGGGTAATCTCTACGGTGTGGCCGGGGAACAACAAGCTTTATTAGAAATGCTCGATACAGTCAGTCGTCTCCAACGAGAATCGGAAATTCTCACCTCGACCCGCAATCATCTGGCCGCTCGCACGGCTCTTAAAGATGCTTTAAATTAATGATCTGTAGGTTTTTCAGCTGCGGGAGAAGGAAATGGGGAAGTTATTTCAGTGAACAGTGAACAGTAATCAGTAATCAGTGAACTGATAACTCACATCTGAAAACTGATGACTTACCCACTGATAACTGATAACTGATAACTGTTAATCTGGGGATTACCTAATGTTTACCTTGATACAGTAAAGTGGGGTTAAAATTGTTAGCCCCTCACCCAGGAGAACTTTGATCATGTTGCTGACCTATAATCCCAGCGTCTCACCCTTCCGAGAAGACTATAGCGAGAGTCGTCGGCTCCATTTTTATGATCGCGGGGAAAATATTCCTCTGGTGGTTGATGGAGTCTGGCAAGTTTATCGGGGTATGGCGCAACTAAGTCAAGTATCTGAGAGTGGAGAGGAAATTTTACTAGGCTGGGTTCATTCATCCCACTTTTTCGGCTTAAATTTGACCCATCTAGAATCCTATCACGCCAGAGCCTTGTCGGAACTGTACCTAAAATGGTACACGATCGCCGAAGTAGAAAATTCGGCGGAATTAACTAGGATGATGTTAAATCAAATGATCCGTCGTCAACAACAAACGGAATCGCTTCTTGCGATCGCAGGACTGAAACGAGTGGAGGAACGTCTCCAGCAGTTACTACAGTTATTAAAGCGGGAAATGGGAGAACCAATCGCCCAAGGCAGTCGTTTAAAGATACGTTTAACCCATCAAAATCTCGCCAATGCTATCGCTACCACGAGAGTAACGGTGACGCGTTTGTTAGGCGAGTTTCAGCGTCAGGGATGGGTGAGTATCGATGGCGATCGCCATTTAATTATTCACGATTAAGTCAGACAATTTTAGTCAGATACCGCCATAATAGACTCCTTGCGGAGGTCCAATAATTGCCAAGCTAATTTAGCAGCCCCCACCATCCCGGCGCGATTACCTAACTCGGCCGTTAATACCTCTAATCCTTCTCTGGAACTAGGTAAAACCCGTCTTTCGATTTCTGCGAGCAGAGAGGGAAAGAAAAACTTAGCACTGGCGCTAATGCCGCCGCCGATAATTACCGCCTCTGGGGTGAGAACATAGAGTAAACTGGCGATACCAGCCCCCAGTAAACAACCGTAACCCTGCCAGAATTCTAAAGCCTCTCGATCGCCTTTTTCGGCCAATTCCGCCAATTGCTTCGGTTCTTTGCCAGTCATCCGGCGAATAGCTTGCAGGGAGGCGTATTGTTCTAAGGAACCCTGATTACCGCTATTGCACAATGGACCGTCAAAATTGAGGGTTATTAAGCCTAATTCTGCGGCTGTTCCCTTGCTGCCGACAAATAAGTGACCATCGAGGATAATTGCCCCTCCTACTCCCGTCCCCAAGGTCAACAGGATCAAGTTTTGAAACCGTTTGCCCGCTCCTAACCAAGCTTCCCCTAAACCGGCACAATTGGCATCATTGGCTAAAATTGTCGGCATTCCCGTACTTTCTTCTAACCAATCGGCGAGGGGAATATCCCGCCATCCTGCCAAATTAATCGCTATTTTGGCAATTCTTCCCTGAGCATCCGCTGGCCCCGGCGTTCCCACACCGATGGCTTGACAACTTTTATCTAAATTTACTTGACAAATGCCTTGATGTATGGTAAGGGCGACTTCTTTGGGTGTAGCGGGTTGGGGAGTGGTCAAGGTGAGAGATTCGATACAATTGCCCTCTTGGTCAAATTTACCAATTTTAATAGCCGTTCCACCTAAATCGACACCTATTACTGTTTTCACCATCGGGCTTTCCTTGTTACTCTGGGAATAGCTAGGTTTATTATCACTCTTTTTGGCGGTTTTTTTCGCGGTTAGATGTGATTGCCGATTCTCCTGGCTCTCTTGGGTTTGCTGGGTAAAATGTATTCTAAGATACATTCATGCTGGCGAGCGAGTGGAACGAACCACAAAGACAGAAAGGACACAAAGATTGATCGCTCTTATATAAGTTAAACTTATCACACAAAGAATAAGAGAGCCTTCTCCCTTCCTGATCGAGAGGATAATTCGGCTAAACCGGCAAGACTAGCTGATTGATTAGCCCAAATTTCTCCTATAGTTTGGATACCTGCAGCTTAACTCCTTATTTTTCCCCATTTCAAAAATGATCAAAGTTACCATCCCAACTCTCTACGATAGCGATTATCAGCTTTGGTTAGAAAATACTATCAACCAATTGCGTCAAGGGGATTTTCAAGCGGTAGATTGGCCGAATTTATTAGAGGAGTTGGCAGATTTGGGAAAAAGTGAACGACGAGCATTAGAAAGTTTATTAACTCGACTTTTAGAACATTTACTGAAGTTAACTTACTGGCAATCCCAACGAGATTATAATCAAGCTGGATGGAAAGGGGAAATTAGAACCTTTCGGAAACAAATCAAGAAAATACTGAGAGATAGTCCCAGTCTCAAACCCTATTTATCCGAGATACTTGAGGAATGTTACACTGATGCTCGGGAGATAATTATTGATATAACTGGATTAGATGCCAGTATTTTCCCCGGGGAAGTGTTAGCTAGTCTAGAGGAGATTCTCGATCAAAATTGGCTGCCGGATTTTGGGGAGACATAAACAGCGATAAATCTTCCCAAGCAAACTAAAGATTAGCTTCACCTACCCGGTTTACAGACATTATAGTCCTCGTGAGAGATCACTGCCTCCGGGACGAGCAGATTGCCGTGGTCGCGACAGATGAGGCGATAATTGCGGGTAACGGGGATACTGATAATAAAGCGATCGTGTCGCAATCGTTTACCGTGGAAATCTCGATAATTGCGGTGATTTTGTAATCCTTGCAGGATTTCCCTAGCTTTAAGTACCACATTTTTCGGTAATTCCCGCAGATCGATCGGATCTTGGGAAAAAGTGGCTTCCCAAGCATTTTTTTGACGTTTTCTTTCTTCCCAAGCGGCATCTAGTTGAGCGCAATGATGGCAGACTTGGCCATAACCCTTGTGACCACAGGGAAACTTTTTCTTTCTTCTGGACATAATAACCATCTGTCTGTGAGCCTGTGAGAGAGTATTCAAAAGCGGTAAAGCTTGCTTCACTTTTGGCAGATGGAGAAGAAAGTCTTTACCTAGTGATTATCTATACTTACCAGCATACAGGGATCGATACCTCGTTTGGCCATTGACCAGCAAGAAAGTTGATCTTGGTTAGTTAGGGCCTGCTGTCACCAACAGGATTAAGGGTGCTTAGAATAATTCCCATTCTTGGGTTCTTAAACGTTTGAGAATGGCCAAACGGCTACTAAAATAATTGGCGCAGAGACGACTATAATCGGTTAAACGCAGGTTATTTAAACTAATTGACCAAGACCAAATATAGGCCGCTTGGGTGAGATACTGAAGACAAGATAATTCACCATCGGTTAAAGGCACTGTTTGATCGTAACCTTGGATGAAACCATGGCGAACCTGGCGATTTAAGCCGGATTGTAGGGAAACTTGCAGAAATTTAGCGATATCAAAAACTCGCCAACCATAACCGCACTGATCGAAATCAAATAGGGTCATCTGATTATCAGGGGTGATATGTACATTACCACTATGAGGATCGCCCCAACAAATGCTCCAATAGGGAGATTCTGTCGGTAATTTAGCGGTTTCTTCCTCTATTTCCCCAATGGTTTCTAAGACACAGTCTAGGTCGGTCGGTCGTTGGTGCAGAAAAGGTGCGATGATTTGCAGGGAATCGTCGAGAAGATATTTGAGGTTGAGGGGATGACGATAGGCTAGGGGTTGAAAGTCTGCCGTCACCCGATGTAAATTAGCCACGATCGCCCCTAAATGATAGGCTTGTTCTATATCTATGTCCCCAATAGCAATTCCTCCAGGAGCATAGGGAAAGAGGACGGCGTAACGTTTCCCTTCTGGGGCATTAATTTCTAGGGATAAATCACCGTTTTTGGTGCGAATTGGGGCGGCGACGGGAACCTGAGAGCGATCGAGATAATCTAATAATTCTAACTCGAAGTCGATTTCCATTTTGCTGCGCCAATGGCAGTGAGATACGCGCAAAATGTAGGGAGTTGTCAGGGTTTCGAGGAGATAGACATCACTTAAACCCCGATGCCAAAATTGACAATTTTTCGGTACATCAATCTCGTAACGAGAAAAAACTAAATCTGCTAGGGCAGCAGGAGCAAGAGTGGAGTAGAGTGTGGGAAAAGTCCATTCCCGGGTCTGAAAATTAGTAGCGGGAGAACTAGAAGGCAGTAAATTGAGCGAAGCCAGAAAAGTCGTCACGGTTCCCTCCCGATGCAAGTATGGACAACGCTCGCATCATCCTATTTTATAGGCCACATATATTACAAATCAGTTCGATCGCTCCGTATATTTCGCTACATTCCTCTGTAAGTTATCAGATTTGAGTTTTCAGTACCTACAGCAGTTATCTGAATGGTGAGATGGGAAGTTTTCGTTTTGGGGAGTCGGTCGTTAATACCAAATTAGGTTACACTTCATCTTTATGAGAAAAGCTGTACTAAAGTTGTTGATTCTTCGTTACTGAAATGACGTAGTTTATCTCGAAAATAGCCAAATTCATAGGTAATTGGTCGGGAATTGTAATCTTCTTGGTAATAAATCTGAAATTCAATGCTTCCTTCCTGACCCTGGGAACGAAGACGCTCAAAGCCGCCCCGACCTCGCGCATCACCAGCTTCTTCTACTCCTCCTTTAAGACAATCAGATAAAAAACCGAACGCATCAAAAAGTGTACTTTTTCCCACACCATTTTTGCCGATAACGGCCGTCATCGGTGTCAGAGAATCTCGATTTTGAGTGTTCCATAACTTGCCCAGGGTTATATCCTTGAGCGCTCGATAATTTTTAATCCTCAATCCCTCAATCCCTCAATTCCGGCCATTATTTAGTCCCGTTTCTCATTACTAAAGTAATTTGAGCAATTTCTTGATAGACTGATTCTAGAGCAGTTATTAATTACTGACCCGATTCGATCGCTCCTTCGGCCTCATGGACAATTGCCCTCAATCGATCTAAGGTTTTCTGGTCTACCTGAGTCCATAATCCCCGTTGTTGAGCTTCTAATAATCTTTCGGCCATATCTCGCAATGCCCAGGGGTTTTTCTCCTGAATAAATTGTTGTACCTTGTGGTCAAATAAATAAGCTTCGGCTACTCCCTGATAGATAAAATCCTCCACCAGATGAGTAGTGGCAGAGTAGGCAAAAATATAATCTACGGTCGCAGCCATCTCGAAAGCGCCTTTATAGCCGTGTCGCATCACTCCCGCTATCCATTTGGGGTTAACCACTCGCGAACGATATACCCGGCGAATTTCTTCCTCTAGGCTTCTGATGCGGGGATTTTCCGGACGGGAATGATCACCAAAATAGGTGACGGGATTTTTGCCGGTTAATGCCCGGACACTGGCAGTTAAGCCGCCTTGAAATTGATAGTAGTCATCGGAGTCGAAAATGTCGTGTTCTCGATTGTCCTGATTGTGCAGCACTATCTCTAATTCTTGTAGTCTATTTCTCAATACTTCCGGTAAAGAATGGGCAGTTCCTTGGCTATCATAGGCATAACAACTCCAGTTAATATAAGCATTAGCTAAGTCTTGATCATTTTGCCAGTTTTGTGACTCGATTAACCCCTGTAAACCGGCCCCGTAAGCACCCGGTTTGCAGCCAAAGATTCTGGCAGTAGCTCTCAGTTTCGCCTCTTTTTCTCCTAAGCCCTGACTTAGCCAAAACTCCCTCTCTGTCTTCACTTTCGCCGCTAAAGGATTAATTTTTTCCTCTTCCTCTTGACAAGCTACCGCATTTATGCCAGAATTAAGAAGATGTAGTATGCTGGGGAAACTGTCCCTAAAAAAGCCCGATACCCGAACGGTCACATCAATGCGAGGACGGCCTAAGCTAGACGGGGTAAGGATTTCAAACCCGACCACCCGACGGAAAAACCCATCCCAAAGGGGACGAATTCCCAGTAAAGCCATGGCTTCGGCCACATCTTCGCCACTATTTCTCATCGTCGAAGTTCCCCAGATAGAAATCGCCAAAGTGCGGGGATATTCGCCATTTTCTTGGGTATAACGTTCAATTAGTGCCTCTGCGGCCTTTCTTCCCACTTCCCACGCGGTTTCTGTGGGGATTGCGCGGGTATCGACGGAATAGAAATTTCTGCCGGTGGGGAGAACATCAGGACGGCCGCGGGTAGGAGCGCCGGAAGCACCACTGGGGACGTATTGGCCAGCGAGACCTTTTAAGAGATAGGTAAGTTCATCGGGGGTTTGTTTTAAAGCAGGAATTAACTGATTTTCTAGCCAAACCAATTCTTTTGCCGTATTTTCGCCTACAGGTTCAATTTTCCGGCTAATTAAATCCTGAGCGAGACCTTCCAGATAAGTAGTAGTATCGTTATATTCCGTCAGGGGGTCGCAGTCGAGATGGAGGTCAAGGGCGATCGAACGGGTTAAACCGGGGCGGTCGGGACTAGGAGAACGAGCAATCGATTGGATTAAATCAATTAACTGCTGACCCTGGGGACATTGACCGAAGATATGTAAACCGTCGCGGATTTGTGCTTCCTTGAGTTCACAGAGATAACCATCCACGACGGTGAGAAATTGACCAAAGGAAGCGCTGGTCGCAACGCGCTCGCTACGCGAGATCGTGCCTAGCTCTCGATCGAGATTAGTTTTCGCCACCAGATCACTAATCCGCTCGCGAATCAGAGCTAAACGAGAAGGATCAAGAGATTCTGCCTGATAATATTCATCGATGAGGGACTCTAACTTTTCCCAATCCCCATACAATTCCGCTCGCGTCATCGGGGGAGTGAGATGGTCGATGATAACAGCTTGGGAACGTCTTTTAGCGCTGGAACCTTCTCCGGGGTCATTGACAATAAACGGATAAAAATTCGGCAGCGACGAGAAAGCAATTTCGGGATAACAATGGGGAGAAAGAGCGAGACTTTTCCCCGGTAGCCATTCTAAATTGCCGTGTTTACCGAGATTAATCACAGCAGTGACTTGGAATTCCCGTCGTAACCAATGGTAAAAAGCGAGATAGCTGTGGGTAGGTTCCAGGTCGGGGGAATGATAATTAAGAGTCGGGTCAAGGTCATAACCGCGAGAAGGTTGAATACCGATAAAGACATTACCTAACTGGATGCCGGGGATAGGGAAATCCTTGTCTGGATATCCCCAACGGTCAAGCAGAGCGCTTTGATTATCGGGGGGAAGGGAGGAGAAATAATCTAGATATGCTTCTAGGGAGAGAGATTGATAGATAGGTTTTAATTCCCTTGTCTCCAGGTCATTAGTGATACCGGAAATCAGCAATCGCATTAATTCATCGCTATGGTCGGGGAGGTCGGTGAGGGTATAACCTTGGGTTTGTAGTGCGCGAAGAATTTCCAAACCACTAGCGGGGGTATCTAAACCAACTCCGTTAGCGATACGACCATCCTTATTGGGATAGTTGGGGAAAATGAGAGCAATTTTTTTCTGGGAGTTGGGAAGGGAGGAGAGTTGACAATAGTTTGCGGTTAAATCAGCGACAAAATCAACCCGGTGGGGGAGGGGTTGATAGATAACTATTTCCGTTTCTAGTTTGGGATGTCGGGTGAGGACAGATTTAAAGGAAATAGCGCGGGTGATAATTTTGCCATCCATTTCCGGTAAAGCGATATTCATGGCCACATCCCGGGGGGAAAGACCTTGATAACCCTGTTGATAAGCTTCTAAACTGCTGCTGCTGAGGATAACTTGGAAGATGGGTTTATTGAGGGACTGCCAGAAGTGATGATTTTGTTTGTCTTCTGGTCGTTGGATAGAGAAGCTAGTGGTGTCGAGAATTAGGTCTGGGGGATGCTGGGAAAAGAGGGTTAATAGTTCCTCTTGCACTTCAATTTCCCGCAGAGAGGAGAGAAAGATAGGGACAGTTTCAATATTTCTTTGGGTGAAAGCGCTGATTAAAGCATCGATAGCTTTGGTATTACCTGCGAGATAATGGGAACGATAGAAAAGTATCCAAGTCCGTGCTTGGGGTTGGGATAGGGTTATCTGGGAATAGATTCCCCACCTAGGGACAACCCTAGGAGGAGAGGGAGAATAGTCGAGATGGAGACAGGTATGCGCGATAAATTTAGCAGCATTAATCCAGTTATCTATCCCTGCTTCCGTGAAATAGCACCATAACTGGTTAACAGTAGTCAGGGAAGCAGTGGAATGACTCATCAACTCTAAATCCGGTTTATCCTCTCCCGGGAGGACAAATAAAGTCGCACCGGTTTCCTCGACAATTTCCTTAACTACTTCCAACCCGTAGGACCAACTCCCCCGTCCCCCCAATAAGCGAAGAATAATCACTCTTGCTTGGGATAGTACCTTGTCCCCATAGTTATCGATACTGTATTGCTGCTGTAACTGCGATAAATTGAGGGCGCGAATTGCGGGAAAATTATCGGGTAGATGGTCGATAGCTGCCGCTAGAGTTTGAATATCGGTATCAGCCATGGTGAGGAGAACAATCGGGGCCGGATTTTGGTCAATAATAATCACCCCTTCGGTATCCGCTGTCCAACCACCCGCTTGGGGAGCAATACGGTGCATAAGTTTTGAGAGTCAGGTTAAATAATGATTAGGTTTTGAGAATCAGGGTCTCGATCGAGGGATCATTCTTAGGTAGATAGAGATGATTATATCTGTCTGCGGCAATTTAAAGAACAGGGAATAGGGATTAGGGGATAGGGGATAGGGATTAAGAAAAATCTTCACTAAAACCCACTTCCCAGTCCCCTTACTGATGACTGGGAAGTGGGAAGTGGGAAGTGGGAAGTGGGGGAATTTCAACTAAAACCCTATCACCCTATCACCCTATCACCTCCTGCCTCCTGCCTTCTGATAACTGATCACTGATAACTGATCAGTGATCACTGATAAATGATAACTGATAAATGATAACTGATAAATGAATGCTGCTCCCGCTTATGTTTGCTGTCAAGTGTTGTCATCTACTCACCTCCAACAAATTCGTTCTTGGTGGGGACAGTTGGCAATACAGGTGACAGCACCGAGGATTAGTCTCAGTGAAAGAGAGCTGCCCCTAAAGACGGGGGAAATCTATCAACTCTTGCTTTCCACTGACCTACAAGCTTTATTGTTAGCCAGTCCCCAAGCACATAACTTTGAGTACGAAGTCCGCATTAGTTTTGAAGCGAACACGATTAAAAACTTTCTGCAAGGACTGTCCGTCAAGTCTCTCCACAACCCAAAAATTCAGCAGGGTTATCAAATTTTAAATCTGCCTCTATCCAATAATGTCAGCAGTTTTCAAAATAAAATTTTAGTCAAAATTCTCTCGATAATTTCTTCTCCGTCTGCTGAGGGGGGTTGTCCCCGCATCTTCTCCGTTTGTCAACCGGTAGAAGCTGCCCTATCCCAACAAATCCAACAGGAAAGATTATTAAACCAAGTCATCACCCAGATGCGTCAGAGTCTGGAGATACCGGTGATTCTGGAAACCGTAGTCAGGGAAGCGCGAGAGTTTCTGCAAGTGGACCGATTGTTAATTTATCAATTTTTCCCCGGTACCGGGGAGGGAAAGGGAAAAATAACTTCCGAGTCGCGCATTTCTGACCAGATAAATTCGGTGTTAAATTTAACCCCCGAAGACGATTGTTTTTCCTATATTCCCCAATACAAGGAAAAGTATCGTCAAGGATTAATTCTGGCCGTGGATGATGTGGATGTTAACTATTCTTCTTCCTTCTGTTTGTCGGAATTTTTGCGACAACACCAAGTGCAATCAAAATTAATCGCCCCGATTGTGGTACAAGAAGAATTGTGGGGTTTATTAATTGCCCATCAATGTCAAGAAAAACGCCGATGGTTGCCGCAAGAAAAGAAATTTTTAGGTCAGATTGGGGAACATCTCGCCATCGCTATCTATCAAGCGCAATTATATTCTCAAGTACAGGAACAAAAAGATATTTTTGAACGCCGGGTAATAGAAAGAACCCAAGAATTACAAGATACTTTAATGGCCGCGGAAGCCGCTAACCTCTGCAAAAGTGAATTTTTAAATAATATTAGTCATGAGTTATTAACTCCCCTAACTTGTATTATCGGTTTGTCCAGTACCCTGCAAAAATGCTCGGCAGCTAATAATTTTTTACCTCCCGACAAACAAAAAAACTATCTAAAAGTTATTCAGGATAACGGCAATAAACTATTAGAATTAATCAATGATTTGCTTAATTTCTCGCAAGTTTCGGCAGGAAAAGCCGCTTTAGATATTAAACAATTTTCGCTAAAATATCTCTGTAATCACGTTTTAGAAATTATCAAAATGGAGGCAGAAAATAAAGAAATTAATCTGATTTTAGAGATGAAAATCACCGAAAAAGAGCATTATTTTTATGCCGATTATGATCGAGTTCAGCAGATACTTTTATACTTGTTAAAAAATGCCCTGAAATTTACCCCCGAACAGGGTGCTGTCACGCTGAGACTGTGGAAAGAAGGCAGTCAGGTCATTTTTCAGGTAGAGGACACGGGCATCGGCATTCCTGCTCAAAAAATACCGCTTCTGTTTGAAAAATTTACCCAATTGGATGGCTCTCGGAAACGTCGTTATGGTGGTGTAGGATTAGGATTGGCTTTAACTAAACAATTAGTGGAACTCCATCGCGGCACGATCGAGGTAGAATCTTGCTTAGATAAAGGTTCCATCTTTACCGTCCGTTTACCTCAACAAAAGCCCCCCAAACCCCAACCCTCGGATCATAATCCCCATTTTAATCACCACCATCCCACTATAGTGTTGATTGAAAGTGACGAAGAAATCGCCAATCTTATTTGTGAGTTATTGATGGTGGCACATTATCAAGTTATTTGGTTAATCGATAGTGTCTCCGCTATCAAAAAAATTGAGATCGTGCAGCCAAGTATTATAATTGTCGATCGAAAAATGCCCGATATATATCATCTCTGTCATCTCTTAAAAAAATCCAGCCAAACTCAAGCCAGTAAAGTGCTAATCTTGAATGATACCCCTGAAATCAGCGTTAATTTTCTCGGTCGTCATGGCATTGACGACTATCTCCTCAAACCGATTCAACCCTCCCTCTTGTTGGAAAAAATCCGCTATCTAACCGCTTTATAAGTAGGGTTTGCGGCAAAAAGTTTTTCGTGGGTGTGGGGTGTGGGGTGTGGGGTGTAGGGTGTAGGGTGTGGGGTGTGGGGTGTGGGATGCAGGGTGTGGGGTGTAGGGTTTTACCAATTTTCATTTTCTTTTTTCCTCAGAAAATAGGACTTGAAAACTAACTATTAAATAGCTAATTTTCAAGTCCTTAATTGCAGGAATCCTAGACTAAATTAACCTGAGTTCGGTTTAAGGGAATTTTGCCATAGCTTCCACGAAAGAATAGGAGTTTCAGGCTACGGTAGCATCAGGGTTTTAGCTTATCCCGAACTGAGGTTAAATTAGGATTCACTTTCGATATAGATAAATAACAACCCCATAACCACGGCTGGCATTAACCAACAGACGATCGGGATTAAAATCCAAGGCAGATAAGAAGCTGCGTAGTCACCAGTCATGTCAAATGCTCCTAGTAAAAAAATAAGGAAATGATAATCAGGTAGAAAAAGGGTTAATTATTGATTAAAAACCCCGCGCATGATGCCATCAACGACACCAAGATTTTCTAGGAGGAAATAGGCCACAAAAGCGCCACCCATACCACCAATAAAGAAACCGGCGGCGAATTGACTCCAACCCTCGGCCGATTTCAGCGGATCACCAGTAGCTGCCTTACCTTGGAAAGAGACAAGACCATAACTAGCTAAACAACCCGTAGCCAAGAGAACCATGGCTAAAGCGGGGATTAAGCCGCCAAGATTAGCATATTCCGAGTCTCTCAGGGGGCCCAGGACAACCCAGGGACCACCGAGGAAATAACCGTGGGCCATACCCACTTCTAGACCGCGCAGAATCGGGGCTAGACCGGGACGATAGGCAGGTAAGTTACCAATAAAAGCTTTGGTAAAACCAGAAGCGGAAATGGGGGTAGCTAGATGACCAATGAACGGATCATCATTGTAGGGTGTCACCACCTGTTTGTATCCAGTTTCAGCCATTGTGTTTGAGTTCTCCTTTTTCCGATCAACGGGAAAATTGATCATAAAACTTTAAGATTACACTTTAGGCCTAAGAATTACTTCAAGCAACCCCATCGATCGAGTTTTCAAGGGTTGACGGCTGAAACTCTCACAATTCGTTACATTTCTCTCAGAAGACGGGGGAGTGGGGAGTGAGGGAGAAGGGAGTGGGGGAGAAGGGGAGCTTTGTTTCAGTGATCAGTAAACAGTGAACTGACAACTCACATCTGATCACTGCTCACTGCTCACTGCTCACTGATTACTGATTAAGGGATAATCAACACCGGACAGGGGGCAAGGTTAATAACTTTGGTGGTGACGCTTTCGGACACACCTTCGCCGGTTAATCCTAAACCGCGACAACCCATAACGATCAGGTGAGCATTAATTTCATCGGCCACATCACAGATGACAAAAGAAGGCATTCCCTCCCTTTCAATCATTTCCGCATTGATGTTAGCTTGGGCGAAAATCGCTCGCGCCGATTGTAACAATCTATCCACCGCTTCGATCGAACTCATCTTATCGTCGGCGGCAATTTCTCCGGTGGGTGTCGTTTCCACCACCGACAACAGGACCAAACGACTGTCAAAGATTTTGACTAATTCGATCACACTACTGGTAGCGTCACGACTTTCGCGGCTGTGGTCGATGGGAAATAAAATCGTCTCAAACATAATTAACAAGTCTCTCCAATCAAATTTTTCTGGGCAAATCGGTCTTGGAACTGCAAAACTGATCCCCAAATCTGAAATAATCTTTGTCAAAGTAATTGCCGCAAGTAGCGATACCCTGATTTAATCTTTATTGTACGGTAAGCAATCTAGGAGGTTATGGGCTGTGCCAAAAAAAACAGTAGCGAATTTAACAGAGGCTGATTTAGCGGGTAAACGGGTCTTAGTCCGGGTCGATTTTAACGTTCCCATGGACAAAGCCACCGGGGCAATCAGCGATGATACCCGCATTCGGGCGGCACTACCAACGATTGAGGATTTAATCAAAAAAGGGGCTAAGGTTATTTTATGCAGCCACATGGGTCGCCCCGACGGTCAAGTTAAAGAAAATTTGCGTCTGACTCCTGTGGCTAAACGTCTCTCGGAATTACTAGGCCAAGAAGTGATCATGTGTCCCGATTGTATTGGTGAGGGAGTTACGGCAGCGATTAGCCAAATGTCTAACGGTCAAGTGGCCCTTTTAGAAAATCTGCGTTTCCACGGTGAAGAGGAGGCAAATGATCCCGATTTTGCCAAGCAATTAGCCGCTAATGCCGATTTATACGTTAATGATGCTTTTGGTACCGCCCACCGCGCCCACGCTTCCACGGAAGGCGTTACCCACTATCTCAGCCCCTCGGTGGCGGGTTATTTGATTGAAAAAGAGTTAAACTACCTACAAGCAGCTATTGAAACTCCCCAACGTCCCCTAGCGGCGATTATCGGCGGTTCTAAGGTTTCTAGTAAAATTGGCGTGATTGACACTCTATTAGAAAAGTGCGATAAACTGCTCATCGGTGGCGGTATGATCTTTACTTTCTACAAGGCCCGCGGCTTGAATGTGGGGGGGTCTTTGGTAGAAGAAGATAAGCTAGAGTTAGCAAAGTCCTTAGAAATCAAAGCGAAGGAGAAGGGAATAGAATTTCTCCTCCCCTCCGATGTTGTCGTTGCCAGCTACTTCCCCAAAAATGACAAACCCGCACCCGATACCCAAATTGTTAGCATTGATGCTATCCCTGACGGCTGGATGGGTTTAGATATTGGACCGGAATCGGTGAAAGTTTTTCAGGATGCTTTAGCAGATTGTAAGACGGTAATCTGGAATGGTCCGATGGGGGTGTTTGAAGTTGATCAGTTTGCTGTCGGCACGGAAGCGATCGCCCGCACTCTTGCAGATTTAACGCCCAAGGGTGTGACGACAATTATCGGCGGCGGCGATTCAGTTGCGGCTGTAGAAAAAGTCGGTTTAGCCGAGCAGATGAGCCATATTTCCACCGGTGGTGGCGCTAGTTTGGAATTACTCGAAGGTAAGGTTTTACCCGGTATTGCGGCTCTCGATGAGGCATAATTATCGCTAATATCTAAGGTTGAAATAAGGTGGGTCCTGGCCTGCCTTTTTTTATGAATTATGAATTATGAATTATGAATTATGAATTATGAACTATAATACCAAATCTGGTTATTAAAGACTGATTATCTATAGCCTCTATTACCTATTGCCTGTCCTGATATGTAGCCTATACTCAACGGATTTAGTATCATTAGGATATTTCAATTGCGGTAAAATCCACCCGCTGATATAAATCTGTCAGGGATATTTGAAAATCTAGAGAAAACAAAGTTAAAATCGCTTCTTGATCGTGATAATCCCGAAATTCCCAATGATCGGCTCTTTTATGAAACTGTTCTATATAATAACCATATTGATCGATTAAAATATATTCTTCAAAACTATCAAGAGAGCGATAAAACTTAAACTTATCACCCCGATTATAGTCTTGAGTAGATTTTGATAAAACCTCGATAATCACCTGTGGATTGGTAATCGTATCGGTGCGTCCTCTTTCAAGAATTGGTTCCCCCTTAACGATCATAATATCGGGATAGGTGTACATATTATAGGCGGGTATGGCCAAGCGTAGATCGTTGATAAATATATCATAGGCTTGATTCTGGATAGTTAAGGGAAATTTTCTACAGAAATTCAAGGCAATGCGATTATGGTTAGGAGTTCCCCCAGTCATAATAATAATTTCTCCATCTCGATACTCGTGTCTGTCGGTGGCGGTTTCCTCTAGTTGAAAGTATTCTGCGACTGTGTAGCGTTTCTCAGTGGTTGCGACCATATTGCCCCCTTGAAAGCAAAGCTCTGTCTTTATAATAACCTGTTTTCTGAAAAGGTAAGTAGCTGGTTATAATTAAATTAAAAATGGATTTTAGGTTCGATCCCCCCTGCCCCCCTTGATAAGGGGGGTGTCTGATAATTTTTAACGCCTACCTACTTATAATTATCGGTTTTAATCAGGTGCTGACTGCTGTATAAATATCGAGAGACCTTGTTAACAAGGTCTCTCCAAAGTGGGTGGGATTATTGTTGTTAATTTGTTAATCTGGTTGGGATAATTTGAGGATAGCACCGGTGACTTTCATGCTTTCTTGATAAAGCACGTCCTGGCCCCAACGCTGTAACTGTTTACCTAGGAGAGTTTCTGTTTTTTGGTCTTCCAGATGGGACACTTGTTCAACCCGGCAAGATTGGGCCCCTCCCGAAGCTTCCATCCGCATACAGCCGGTAGTTCCCGAACAAATTACCGTGCAACAATCAGCCTGAAGATTAGTAGAACTGAGTTTAATACTAATCAGATCCCCTTGTATCTCACCCCAATCGGCCACGGGAATACCGGCTAATTCCGCCTCAATTAAACGCTGGTCCTGACCGAGGAAGCTAATCCGATGAATAGCGTAATCTCCCGACCGGTGACTATATCCCACCGGTCGCCATTGTAACCGGCTGGCCATCCAACCGAGGAACATAAAAGCTTGGCAAGGATTGCCCTTTTCATAATCAATAGTAATGCGATCGACTTCCAGAATAGCATCCCGGCGCTCCGGCGGATCAAAAGCCTCGGCGGTTAGTTCTTGCCAAGGAGCGAGACGACTCCAGTTCAGGTCAGCTAATGGTACATCTGTGGCTAATAAATCCCCCACTTGCAGCAGTTCCGTTTCCGGTTCCCGAAAAGTGCTGGAATCGACGATAATCGTATCACATTGACTGGCCAGACGCTTAAATAGTCCATATTCCGCATCGGGACTGGCTTTCCACCAGAGAAATTTGGGCAAACTGGGAATAGTTAACTCGGAAATAATGCCGCCAATTCGTTCCAAAGCTTCCGCTGTACCGCTTAAAGTGACGTATTCACAGCAAACTAAAGTGTTCTGACTACGTTTGTTAACGGGACAATAGGCAGAAACAGAGGCTTTTACCCCTTCATCGGCCTCGGCGGTGGGACAGAGGGTAATAATGCGACAGGGATTGGAAGCAGCAATCGCATCAGCGACCCCAATCGCATCCAAATCGGCGGCGTATTGACGATGATTAGCCCCATCCTCGGCGTTTTTTTCCGCTTCCCAGGCCGCCCTTAACCGGGCGACAAATTCATCGCTAGAAAGCCCAGTTACTTCTAGTTCTAGGTCCTTCTGGGCGACTTTGATGGCGGCGTGGGTCCGCGGACCGGCAATACCATCAATCGGGCCGGTGTAATAGCCGAGAAGGGTTAACAATTCCTGTACCGCATCGGGTTCATAGACAATAAAGCTAAAGGTGGTGGCCCGGGTGGCGGCCATCCCATCCTCATTATTATTATAGGATTGCCAGATATCGCGCAGTTCCTGCTCGATCACATCGATGGAAACATCTTTCGGTGCTTGCAGGGAGACAATGGGGGGGCTTTGGGTGGTCATGTCAGTTATCAGTTATCAGTTACCAGTTATCAGTTATCAGTTATCAGTTATCAGTTATCAGATGTGAGTTTTTAGTTTACTGTTTACTGATTACTGATTACTGTTCACTGTTTTAGAGTCGTCGCCAACGACGGCCATCGCGGTTAAGGAGAAATTCCGCTTCTGTGGGTTCCCAGGTACCCGCTTCGTATTGGGGTACGGAGGCGGGATCGGCGGGAGCGTCCCAAGCGGCGAGAGCGGGAGTAACGATGCGCCATGCTTCTTCCACCTCGTCAGAACGGGTAAATAGGGTTTGATCTCCCAGCATAGCGTCTAAAAGTAGGCGATTATAGGCATCGGCGCTGGTGACACCGAAGGAGGAACCATAGCTAAAGTCCATTTCTACCGTGCGTGTGCGTAATTCTGACCCCGGCATTTTCGCCTCAAAACGGAGGGCAATACCTTCGTTAGGCTGAATCCGCATACTCAGTACATTCGCATTAGTTTGTTGGGCTGCCGATTGGAAGATTAATAACGGCACATGGCGGAATTGGATGGCAATCTCGGAAACTTTTTTCGGCAGACGTTTACCGGTACGCAGATAGAAAGGGACACCCTGCCAACGCCAGTTATCGACGATTAATTTCATGGCCACGTAGGTGGGGGTGGTCGATTCGGGATTAACCCCCGGTTCTTGCCGATAGCCCGGAATGGGTTTTCCTTTCATCCAACCGGCTTTATACTGGCCGCGGATGGCGGATTTTTCTAGGTTATTAATATCGGCCAGGTGAGTCGCTTGCAGGACTTTGACTTTTTCGCCGCGGACACTATCAGCGTTAATAGCGTTGGGTGCTTCCATCGCCGTCAAGCAGAATAACTGCATCAGGTGATTTTGCACCATATCGCGCAAAGCTCCCGATTTTTCGTAATATCCGGCCCGCTCCTCCACTCCCACGGTTTCGGCCACGGTAATCTGGACGTGATCAATAAATTGACGATTCCAGAGGGGTTCAAAGATAGCGTTAGCAAATCGGAACACCAATAAGTTTTGGACGGTTTCCTTGCCTAAATAGTGGTCAATGCGATAAACTTGGTTCTCCTGACAAACCTCTTGTACGACTCGATTGAGAACTTGGGCAGAACTGAGGTCTTTGCCAAAGGGTTTTTCGATCACTAAGCGGTGTTTAATCGGGTCTTTCAGCATTCCCGCCGCCCCGAGGTTTTTAAGGCCGGGGGGAAAGAAATTAGGAGAAACCGCTAGATAAAAGACTCGATTGCCGCGGGTTCCCCGGATTCCGTCTAATTCTTCCAGAAAGACTTTCATTTTGGCGTAACTTTCTGGGTCGTCCATGTTGCCGGGGAAATAGTACAACCCTTGGGCGAAGTCTTGCCAATATTCCTCACTACCAATCCCGTCGGAAAATTCTTCGATGCCTTGTCGCATCTGTTGGCGAAAATAATCATGACTCCACTCTCGGCGCGCTGTACCGACGATGGTTAATTCGGCCGGCAGTCGTCTTTCCCGTTTCAGTTGATAGAGGGCAGGAACCAGTTTTCTTTGGGTTAAGTCTCCCGATGCCCCAAAAATGACTAAAATTAGGGGTTCTGGGGTTCTTTCTTGTCGCAATCCCACTCGGAGAGGATTTTCGAGCAGCTTTACCATAGGATTTTGTCTAGCCGAGGTGCATTATTTTCCAGTCTAGCGAGAATACTCGACGGCATACCTAAAGTAAAAATTAATAACCACAATCAGTGATCAGTGATCAGTAATCAGTAATCAGTAATCAGTCATCGGTAATTGGATAATATCTTTAGGCCTTTTTGAGATCAAATAGTGCCGGGCCTGGGAGTGAGCGGGGGGAAAATGGGGGGACTTTTTCCCTGAAAATTAGGTAATTGACCACCCAAAAATGGGTGAAACCCCACAACCTACTCCTAGGAAAAACTTTTTGCCGCAAACCCTACTTATTTTTTGGCGGTTTTAACACAATCGAGGGTACGGACGATGGCGGCTGCTGCGTAGTTACGACGGGCGGGGTCATTTGGTACAAAAGAACTACCCTGTTCGTTCAAGGGAGAGGCCACACCGCAAAATCCCGACATCTGGGTAATTAAACTGGCAGCCCAATGACCGGAAGTATCGGAAAAATTGACGGGGGTTTTAGTTTGGGCTAAATCGGGGGCTTGTTTTTGCTGAGTTTTCAGGTAGGTGGCGGCCTGTTTCAGAATCGCCATCAATTCGGCCCTGGTGATGGGGTCGGTGGGACGGAATTCGCCGTTAGCTTTGCCGGCAACAATACCATTGGCCCGGGCCCATTGGATTTTTTTGGCACTCCAGCGCGTCGCTTCTACGTCGTTAAAACTGCCGCTGCCGGGGGGAATCTCTTCTAGGTTAATTTTGGTAACAGTTCCCATCCCTTCAATAATCATCGAGACGAATTGTTCCCTGGTGACGGGATTTTCGGGGCGGAAGGTGTTATCTTCTTTAAAACCGGCCACTACCCCAAGCGCGATCGCTTTTTCGATCTCAGTTTTATAGATATCGCCGCTAATATCCCGGAAACTGGCCTCAGCACTGGGGGGAGGAGTGGTTTCGCTGAGGGGAGGTCTGCCGGTGGCTGCGAGAACTTCCGCTTCTTTGCCGCTAAAGTAGAAGTGGCCTAAACTTTTGCCTTGGAAAGTACGACGGCTAAATCTCCAACCCGGTTCGAGGATAATTTTCATAAATCCTGTTTGCATTCCTCGGGTTCTTCCCACCACTAATTCCGGTCTGCGAGCATCCCGGGGAGTTCCCACTAAGTATAATTCGCCATTGCGTTCCACAATGCGCAGGATGTAATCTAGCCCAAAATCCCGGCCATCGAGACGGATAGAATAACCATTACTATCGGTGGCGCGGCGACAAATGCCAGTAAAGTCAAAGTTGAGGAGTAGAGGGTCGATCATGACGGGATTTGAGCCGCTTTCGCTCCAACACTTCTGTTTTCCCTGGATTTGTTCCAAGACTAGCAGGTCAAATTTATTACCTCCGTAGGGACGAGCGATCGCTACTACCTGGGTCTGCTCGATGTCCTGTTCGTCAAAGTTGGCCGCTGGTGTGGCAGTTATGCCCAAGGTCATTAGGGCGGTTAGGGCGATCGATAATCTGGCTTTCATGATCTTTATCTATAAGACGATTTTTGCAGTAAAAATAATAGACGTGCTAATCCCAATATTCTAAGACTGAATGCTTCCGGTCCTTGTTCCAGACTGCGCCGGATTGTTGTCTGTCTGCACAACTTTTCTCTCAATCTTCAATTTCCGAACCTATTGATCTGAGCAATATTCTGATGGAACTGTTGGGTTGACCAATATTAGCTCGGTTAGCTGTTGAAACTGGGGAGATTTTGGCGAATTGTTGAAAATTTTAGCCAGCCATTCGAGTCTTAGGCTAAGATGGGGAGAGAGGCTTTTAATTGGCCGCAGCCCTTGACTTCCTCACAGGATTTAAGCCCAATAATTGCCTAAAAAATTGCAATTAATCGATTGAGGGCTATCAGTGCTGCGGTGAATTATCATAGTTCATTAGCTCTGGTGAGCCATTGCCCTTTCTTTGGTGTGTGTGAGGTAAACAATTATGAGTAACTCCCCTGGCGATCCTTCTCCTCGTCCTAATCTTTTTCTGAGTATCGGTCGATTTGTCCGCCGGCCTTCTACTTTAATAGTCGGGGGAATTACTCTCCTAGGAATTACCTCCCTTGGCTATTTTACGACTCGTTATTTAGTTTATGAACGTCTCACCCCAATTTTAGACAATATCTTCAGTGAAATGCTGCACAGACCTGTCAGGGTAGGTAAGATAGAGGGCTTTTATTTTAATCGCATTCGTATCGGTAAATCGGAAATTCCAGCTACGGCCAATTCTGCTGATAGTTTATCCATTGATGCGATCGAATTAGGATTAAATCCGCTGCCCTTACTTTTAGGTCTGCCGCTGCCGGTTGATGTCAAGTTAATTAATCCCAGTATTTATCTCGATCAGGATAAAAATGGTCAATGGCTCGATAATTTAGAAAAAATAGCTAGTAACTTAGATCGGGAAGCACCCATCAGGTTAAATCTGGGTTTTCAGGTGGAGAAGGGAGATATTACTATCCAACCCTATGCCCTGAAAAAACCGATAGAAATTAAGGCCGATGGTCAGGGAAGATTCATCGATAATCAAAGGCAGCCTCTCACCTACGATTTTAGCGCAGAAATCCTCAAAAGTCAAGTAAAAATTGCAGGAGAAACGGCGTTAAAAACGGGTGAAAGCCTAACTAATCTTCAGATCGACCGTTTAAACTTAGGTGAACTATTAACTTTAATTCCTAATCGCAATTTTCAATTAAATCAAGGACAAGTAAATGCTAATATTGCTCTCAATATTCCCAGTTGGGCAAAGCTAAATCAAAGTCAAGGTAATGGCAATTTTCAGGTGACGGAAGTAGCGGGAAAATTCCAACCTTTCCAGTATCCAATTAAGCTAACAACTAAGTTAAATTTACAGGGAGATAAAGTATTAGTTGAACAGGCGAGCGCAAGTATTGGCAAGATTAAAACTGAGGTAAGAGGAGAAGTAAATTGGCAAACCGGTTATCATCTCAAGGTCGCTCTAGAATCGGTGGATTTACAACAGCTTTTAAGAATTATTTATCTGCAATCACCTCTAGATTTACGGGGAGAAGCACGATCTACTTTTCAAGTGACGGGAAAATTAGATCAACCTCTAATTAAAGGAACCGTTAGCAGTAGCAAACCGATTATTTTTGAGCAAATTCCCATTCAATCAATAACCAGTAATTTTCAAACAAATCTCAATAGTCTTAATTTAGATAAAATTCAAATTAAACCCGTTGCAGGTGGAGAAATTAAAGGAGAAGGAAAATTGCAGTTAAATATTCTGCAATCCCTGCAAAAAAATCAACCTCTTGACGGGACAAAAATGCCGATTAATTTGAATTTACAAGCGCATTTTCCCACGAGAAAAATTTTATCTCAATTGGCGACAATTCCCGCTAAAATTAATATAAATGATCTGCAAACTAATATTAAAGCTAGGGGGAGTTTGGGACTGCCCCAATTATTAATTAATTGGCAAATACCCACGGTTAATCAGTCAGGATTAATCAATGTTGCTGGGGAGGGTAAAGTATTTTTAGGGGGCAACAAAATAAATTTAACCGATACGGTCATTAAAACAAATGGCGGCAAACTACAGGTTAATGGTAATGGTGATTTTACTAGCAAATTAGTCCAGGCAAAAATTACGGGTAATAACTTTTTATTGACTCCTTTTGTGCCTCTTGTTTGTCAATATTTAGATAGCATTTGCCCCTACCTAGAAACATTAGAACCCTTAAATTTAGAGACAGCTAATATTCAAGTTAGTGGCAAAATTGACCAACTTAATATTAACACTTTAAACGGAGTTGCTAACTTAGAAATTAGCAGTAAACAAGGCACAATTTTAGTCAATAGTCAAGTATTGCAGGGAAATCTTCAGGCTAAAGCTGTCTTAGCGGGATTGCCGATTAATTCCCTATTGCCTAACTTACCAACCCAGGTTAAATTAATGCAATCGCAGATTAATTTACAAGGTTATTTAGGGGAATTACTAAATAATAAAAATAATATTTTCAGCAGTTGGCAAGGTCAAGGTAATATGCAATTATTAGTAGATAATAATCCTTTAATTGCCACAGCCAAACTGAATCAAGGTTTCCTGACAGGAACAGTTAATACCAGTGGGATTAGTCTTAATCCTCTAGTGGAAAATTTAACAGTTCCCGTCAGTTTAGGCAGGGCAAAAATCAGCTTTGCTGGCAGGATAAATTCTCTGATTAGCGGTACTTTAACGGATTTACAAACTTGGCGCGGAGAGGGAGATATACAGTTATTTGTTAATAATCGATCCCTAAAAACTACCGCCCAACTGGAACAAGGTATTTTAAGCGGTATAGTTAATACGGCTGGCATTAACTTAAATCCGTTTTTACCCAATATAAATATTCCTGTTAGTCTAGGGAAAACCCAAGTCAATTTCACCAGTGCAATCAATAATTTACTAGCGGGAAAAATCCCTAATTTGTCCACCGTCAATGCTAGGGTAAATACTCGGTTGTTAGTGGATAATAATCCGATTAATACTGATATTCAGTTAAACAACGGGATTTTTAATATTCTCAGTAGCTTAGAGAATTTTCAGACTAATATTCCCATACCGTTGAATATTTCCCAAACCAGGTTTCAAGCAACAGGAAATGCCCAAACTATTTTCGACTCCCTGCTAGAAAAACGACTCAACTTAAGCAGTATCAAAGCAGTTTTTAACTCTCGTATTAATGTAGCTAAAGGAGAAATTAAAGCTAAGGGACAACTGAATAATAATTTCTGGCAAAGTGATATTATTGCCACTAATCTTGATCCCGCTGCCGTACTAGGGCAATTGCCAGGAATAAAATCAATCTCGATTCCTAACTTAGATTTTAGGGCCAATTTAGCGGGAAACATTAAAGAAATTTGGCAGGGAGTAACACCAATTCAGGTTAATAATCTCTCGGCACAGTGGGGAGAAAATAGCTTTGATGTACGAGGAAATATTCTTTTAGCTAATCTTATCAGTCAACCCGATATCGCTGAGGTTAACTTAAATCTACAGGCAAAAACTGACTTTTCTACTATACCCTTAGATCAGATTATATCGCTTTTACCGATCGAGCCTCGTTTGAAACCCAGAGAATCGACACTGACAGGGTTCGGAGAATTTCAAGGACAAATCACAGGAAAAAATCTCTTAACTGCTTGGCAAAAAGTGGGAAATATACAAATCAAAGGAGATATAAATTTAGCTAACTTTAGCATTAATGAGCGACTCTTTGAACCTATCTTAAAAGGAAGTATGCAAGCAGGAATCGGTCAAAATATTAGTTTAAATCTGCGGGGAAATCAGGACATTATTGACCTGACTTTCGATCCTTGTCAACAAAATAATTGTCTGCTGCCCTATCTTCCTTTAGGGATAAATATTCGCCAAGCTTTTGGAAATAAAACTCCTTTTCTAGCAACAGCTAAACGAAGCGGAGAAAATTTAAATGTTCAGATTGCCGATTTTCCCCTAGAAATCCTGAAAATATCTCCCACGGCAGCCTACAATATTCCGGGGATTATTGCTGGACAAGTGAATGCTAATCTAGACATCAATTTATTGAACTTACAGGGACAGGGACAACTAGAGATTAATCGACCTAGTTTAGGTAACTTAATCGGGGAAAAATTAACGGCAAATTTGGTTTATCGGGATTCTATAGTTCAACTGCAAGAAGGTAGTTTACAAGCGGGTGCAAGTGAATATAATCTGCAAGGTTTATTTAATTGGCAAACCCAAGCAATAGAAGCTAAACTCAGGGTAGATCAAGGTTATATTCAAGATTTATTATCAGTTGCTAGTATCTATGATTTAACCAGTTTAATCAACTTTTTCTCCTCTGAGAATAACCCAGCTATTCAACTTAGTCCCCTAGGAGTAGGTAATCCCGAAGCTTCCCTAGCAGAACAGGTAAATTTGCGGGCAAAAATTGAAGAAATAATCCAGCAATTAGCAGGGGAAAGGGGGGTAGTTGGGATACCGTCTGAACTAGATTTTCGTGGTCGTTATCAAGCAAATATAGCCTTAAATGGGACTTTAAAAAATCCCGATCTTAGCGTACAATTTCAGGGCAATAGATGGGAATGGCGACCCCAAAGACCGACAGTAAATATTGTTAACCCTCTGGGAATTGTCACCACCGATACCCAATTAATTCCGATTGATGAAGTAACAATTAATCTTAACTTAAATCGTCAGTTGCTCAGGATAGAACCGATTAGATTAAAATCACGAGATTCTTCCGTATTTTTAGCGGGTGATTTTTCCCTAAAAAAAGTAGAGGGAACTTTTGCCGTGGAAAATCTTTCTCTCGATCTCTTGAGAAATTTTGTGCAGTTTCCCTTGGATGTATCCGGTAGTCTAAAAACTCAAGGACAAATTACAGGAACCTTATTAAATCCTCGTATTCAGGGTAACTTTGCCTTTATTGATGGTGCAATTAATGCCCAAAATATTAATCAAGATATAATTGGTTTATTTACCTATAATCAGTATCGTTTTGATTTGCGGACAACCTCCTCCGAATCAATCCAACTCTATGCCAGCATTCCCTATCCTCCCTTACCGGGTAATGATCAATTAAAAATCCAAGCAAAATTGGGAACCGATGCAATCAAATTAATTGAAGCTATCAGTCAAAACGCCATCGAATGGGTTAACGGTGAGGGAGAGGTAGTTCTTTCAGCGACGGGAAGATTAGATATAAAAGAGGGTTTAAAAATCAAAGATTTAGAAGCAAATGGTATAGTTACTCTCAATAATGCCGCTATCCGCAGTGTTGCTTTTCCAGAGATTTTAACCGTAAATGGCCGCATTGGTCTAACCCCTGAAAGCTTAACAGTAGAGGAATTACAAGGCTCGATCGCTGATAGACAAATTTCTGTGGTGGGAGTTTTACCTTTCTTTCAAGCCATCAAAAATAATCCTAATCCCTTAACAGTTAATATTCAAGAGGGAGATATAGCAATTAATGGCCTTTATCGGGGATTAATTGCTGGGAATGCCATGGTAACGGGAACAATTCAGCAACCAATTATCGGGGGTAATGTGCGTCTTTCTCGGGGTAAAGTTTTTCTTCCTCGCACCGCAGAAATTAATCAAGAAACGGATAAACCGGTGAGTCGCTGGCTGCAGCCTCTCAACATTCCTCAGGCGACAAATATTACTCCGGTTTTAAATAATTTCCAAGTGTCTTTAGCGGGATTATCAATCGAACAAGAACCTTTGTATCAATTTGATTTTAGTGGTGCTTTAACCTTGAACGGTCCGCTCACTCCACTGGAGAAATTACAAACCAATGGAGTGATTAATCTCGAGCGAGGACGGGTTAGTTACATCGATACTCGTTTTCTTCTTAACCGACGCAATCAAAATGTTATTGTTTTCGATTCTAGTCGCGGGTTGGGACTTTTTAATCCCTTTGTTGATATTCAACTGCGAACAATTCTCAGCGAATTTTCTCAATCTCGCGATTTTGCTATCTCCCGTCCGGGGGGGGATTTTCCTAGTAATGAAATTCCCGATGATAGCCTCAATCGCATTCAAAGGATTGATGTCACCCTCAGCGTTGAAGGGGAATTAAACCGCTTGCTACCAAATTTAGGACGTAATATCAATGAAGTGTGCCAAATTCGTCCCGATAGTCCACCTTTTCCCCTGGAGGAAAACTATACAGATACAGAATTACAAAAAGCTGCTAATTGTCTACAAGCAGTGGCTTTTGCTAGAGGTGAAGATGAGGGATTGATTAATACTCCTCTAGTTAAATTAACCAGCACTCCTCCCCGCAGCCAAGGGGAAATCGTTCGACTTTTGGGGGAACAATTGCTGTCGGTTTTTAATGGTTTACAGGGAAAAAATACAGAACAATTAATTCAATTTGGAGTGGTTCAGTTGGCGATTCCCCTTTTAGCGCAAGGAGTCGTGTATGATGTGGAGAATGCGGTTAGTAATGTGATCGGAGCAACGGATTTTAATATTCTTCCCAATTTGGAAACCGTCTATCGAGTTAATTCCCAGTCTTTTATCCGCTTTTCCTACGATTACAATTTGAATGAGTTTACCGTCCGCTATCAAACTCAATTTTAAAGTAAGATGGCTGGATAAAGCGGCAAAATCGGGTTATACTTAATTACTAGGAGAAAACCTATAGCTAGCTACAGCACTTATCTTAATGGTGAGGTATGAGATTTTCGGTTTGGGGAGATGGGAGACAGGAAAAGATGCCCTATTAGGTTACACTTGATCTTGAGCAGAAACGCTTTAGGAAATAAGAAATAGTCTTTTGTTACTTTTTACTTGACCTTCCATGATTATTCGCGAGGCTAAAGAAACAGATCTACCAACAATTATCGATATCTATAATGCTGCTGTTCCCACTCGCAAGGCAACCGCAGATTTAAAGCCTATTTCCCTCGAAAGTCGGCGAGAATGGTTTAAAAAGCACGATCCTGAACAGTATCCCATCTGGGTAATAGCGCTCGAAGGTCGGGTGGTGGGTTGGCTGAGTTTACAGATGTTTTATGGTCGTGTCGCTTACCAAAAAACGGCAGAGGTTAGTTTATATATTTCCCCCGATTATCAAGGTCGTGGAATCGGTAAATTATTAGTAGAATATGCCCTGAATTGCTGTCCAAAATTGGGTATATCTAATCTTATCTGTATTATTTTTGCCCACAATCAAGCCAGTATTCGTCTCTTTGAAAAATTCGGCTTTCAACGATGGGGTTATTTACCCCAAATTGCCGCTTTAGACGATTTTCTGGCTGATGTGGTCATTTTAGGGAAAAAAGTCGCTTAAATAGGCAATTTTCCCCATAGCTAGACTAAATTCTAGACTTAATTGAATATCAGCATTTTCTGGTTCGCCTAGAGATGATTTCTGGGTGAGAGAAAAGAGATAGTCTTCATCACCCTTCCTTAGCATAATTTTTTCTCATCAAGAAACTACTATCAAGGCTTAAGTTTTCTTACCAGACTCAGTTAATTTATCGATTAGGTCAAGCTTTGTATCGAGAGCATCCCAGATATCCTATACTTATTTTACAGCGTTTCCGATCATTTACCTGGAACCTTGCGCCATGTTTGCCTTAGTTTCAACAGATAAAATCGAGCTACCGGCGGTGTCCTTAGTGAGATTACCTGCCACCTGGCTAGATTATCAAACTTTGTCTCGGCAAAGGGGCGACAATTCTCGGCCTAAAATCAAATATCACAATGGAGAAGTCTTGCTTATGTCTCCACTTCCTAAGCATGGACGTGATGCCCATTTAATTGCTAATATTATCATCACCTTATTGGATTATCTGGGCCGTGAGTACGAGGCTTTTACTCGCGTAACCATGGAATTACCAGAAACAAGTGGTATTCAACCAGATTATAGTTTTTATATTGACCATTGGCCGGCTATAGCAGGGAAAGCCAGAATTGACTGGGCAAATGATCCTCCTCCCGATTTAGTATTAGAAATTGATGTCACCAGTTACTCGAATGTGGATGATTATCTGCCTTATCAAGTACCTGAAATTTGGTTGTATCGTCAGAAAAATCTCTATATTTATCGGCTAGAGAATCAAGAGTATATCCCTCGCCATCAAAGTCAATATTTTCCTAACTTTAACCTACAAAATCTAGTTTCTTTCTGTGGGGAAATTGCCGACAATCGCAATAGTAGTATGGCAATTCGTCAACTAAAACAACATCTCGAAGATTTTTATATAGCGGTAAGCGCTTGAGTGAGATACAGACCAAGCCTTGCCTAGCATGGTTTATAGCTCGTGACACTGTACTTCATACGACTGCACACCGCTATAGTATTTAAACTAATTTTTCCCGCTGACAGCCTCTTTCATGGCAAGCAAGTAAATCCTCCCACTCCTGTTTCCTCTATCTAACCATGAATAATTTTAAAATACTGCTCATCGGTTACGGTAATACTTTAAGAAATGATGACGGAGTGGGAGTGAGAATAGCCGAAATTATTGCCGAGGAGAATTGGCCTCATGTGCAAGTCATCGCTACCCATCAATTGACTCCTGAGTTAGCAGCCGATATAGCTGATGCTTCCCTAGTTATTTTTGTTGATGCAGTATTATCTAATCAAACCGATATCCAGATAGAAAATTTAGCAGCAGTTACGGAATGGAATAATTTAGGTCATGCAGAAAGTCCCGCTTCTTTATTAGCATTAACTCAAGCAATTTATCAACAAACCCCCAGGGCCTGGGGAATATTTATTCCTGCTATTAATTGTGAATTTGGTGAAGAATTATCAACAATAACTCAAAAGGGCTTGACAAATGCGATTAAAGCTATTAGAAAAATTATTACTTCTGAGGATTTGACTGAATACCAAAAGCAGGACTTTGATAATCTTCCGGCAGATAATTTTCAGGAATAGTGCTGTGATTGCCATCCCGGAGAGCCTTGTAGTGAGGAGACATAATTTCGATACCGACTTCGTTACATTTATCCTGAATATTTTGATGTAATTCAGAATAAATATACACCATTTTGCTAGGATGATCGGTGTAGGCATTGAGCTGATAGCTGACATAAAAATCATCGAGACTGGTTTGCAAGACAAAAGGAGCAGGTTCTGAGACAATAAATTTGGTTGCTAAGGCTGCTTCTTTCAGGGTTGCGTGAACCTTACGCCAAGGTAAATCATAACCGAGAGTGACTGTGGTTTGCAAAATTAAAGGCTGTTTGAATTCCCTTTGAGAGACACTAAAGTTAATCACATTGGTGTTTAACAGCGATGAATTAGGAATCGTGATAATTCTATTAGCCGGTGTGCGAATACGGGTGACTAATAATCCTTTTTCAATCACATCTCCAATAACATCACCAATAGAAATTTTATCTCCTAGTTGAAAAGAGCGGGTATAGATGAGGATAATTCCTCCCACCACGTTAGCGATAGCAGAGGTGGAACCCAAGGAAAATAGCACCCCTAAAAATACCGACACCCCCTGAAAAGCAGGAGAATTAAATCCGGGTAGATAGGGAAAAGCGATGACTATAGCTAAGGCAATTATCAGCAGTGACAGTAAATTATAGGTTGGGTTTGCCCAATCGGGATAGAAACCATTAATTACTAAAGTTCCTCTTTCCAACGCAGTGAAAAATGGTTTAATTGCTCTCAACAGATAGTGAGTTATAAAAACAATTAGCAGTATAATAAAAATATTGGGTAAATATTTTGCTATCTCTTGGGAAAAAACTTCCAAAGCACTAAAAAAGTATTGCAGAAAACCATCACCAAATTTTCTAGTCCAGGGAAAAAGACGAAGGACAAAAGTTAAATAAAAATAGAGAATAGTTAAAATAATTAGAGTTCGGATAAATTGCAAAACTCTTAGGGAAAAAAATCCTATTGTCTGGGAACTAATAATCTCAAAATTTTGGAATACGACCCCAGGAACTAGGGAGGTGATTAATCTCTGAATCTGGGGAAAAACCCGCGAAGATATAAAAATCATCGTCCAGAAAATTAAGACCGTGGACAGGGTAGCACTTACTGTCAAAACTGCATCTTTTAAGAGGTTATCTGGTTGACGTTCTTGACGATAACGGACAATGGCCACTTTAATCTTTGCTAAAGCTCGTTCGGCCAATACTTCTTGACTTACCGCGTGTAATTTGGCATCTTTAGAAGTAATAGTAGCAATAACCGTATCTGCCAAAATAATCGAAGGGTTTTTGTCTTCAGGATCGATTTTTATGCTTAAATCCTCAGGAGAAAGGGCATCGTCATCGGCAATTTTTTCAATTCTGGCTGTAATCGATTGCGCTCTTTCTTGCGCTGAAAAAGAACCTATTCCTTGCCGAATAGTAAAAAGTTCTTGATTATCAAGCATTACGGGAAAAACTTCTCCCAAAGTTTCCAGGGGTGTTTCCTGTCCTGGTTTAGCAGGATTATTCTGGGCTGCTATCATGAAAATGGGGGACAAAGTCAGTAACAAAACTAAACAAAACAGCCCTAGGTAACGCCAGATTTTTTTCATCTTCTAAGCCACAATTGCACAGGAGCGATCGAGTTTAATACCTCTTTTTTTCATCGTAGCATGGAATAGTTCTGTGGATAACACCTGTTCCACGGGATAAATCCCGGCTTTTTGGAGTTTTGCCGCTAAGATTAATTCTGCCACGCTCCCAGTTCCCCAGCCAGCTGCTTGGGCAGTATTCTCGTGAAGCATAGTTGCTTGATAAACTGCTTTTTGCTGCCCTTGCCATCCGGCGACTTTTGCTAACATTGCTACCCCAATTCCCGAAAATTTATCGGTTACTTCTGTCATGCGATAACTAACTTGGGAAAAAAACTCGATTCCTCGAGAACTTTCTACCCAAGCATCGGGAAAAATATGGGCAGTAATCCAAGTTAAATGATTATAAAAATCGGGAATAGAACCAAATTTTGTGATCACATTTTGCACTTGAAAAGATTCAGCAAAAGTATAGGTTTCTGGCATATCAAACCAATAAACACCAGTTTTACCCAAAGGAGCGGGAAAGTCAATTACTTCTCTAGCAGTATAGGGTTTAATCTCTTGCCATTGTCCCTCAATCCAAGCTAAAAAAGGCTTTTTTAAACCGAGAAAAGTTGTCCGCATCACAGTTAATCCCGCACCTCCTGAACCGGCTACGGCATAATTTAAACGGATCGTTTCTACCCTATCTAATTGTTCCACTCCCTCCCGCACTATACTATTAGAAATACCAGGAAAAATTCCCGTATTAACCACGGCAGTTATTCCCGCTTTTATCGCTAATTCTCGATAAGGGATTAACTTTTGATAAAAAGAACGATGATCACTAACATCAATATAATTGACTTTTTCTTCGATGCAAATTTTTACTACCCTGCCATCGCGATAATGAAAGGGACCGGCACAATGAATGACTAAATCACTATTTTTAATTGCCTGTCTAAGCTTGTCTATTTCTTCTAAATCTAAAGCCAAAAACTGCATTCTTGGCAGTAATTTAATGGCTTTTTCCTTGCGTCCTGTGATAATAATTTTAGCTGAAGTATGATTAATAATATCTAGGGCGACACTTTGACCAATGCGACCGGTGCCACCTAAAATTAAAACAGTTTTTTCCATGGCAACTATCAATAATATTTGTTGCCCTATTATAGCATCCTCTTGGCAATTTTGCCTATTTTCCAAGATGAAAAATTCAGAATAATCCCAACTTATTTAATGCGTCCGAGGGGCAAGAAAATGGTTAAAATCTCACCTTCTTCAGGTTTTTGACGCACAATAAATTTACCTCCCAAAGCTTGAAAAAGGTTTTTAGTCACCTTCATATTCAGACTTAAACTACCCGTTTCTGGTTGAAACATTAAGACTTTTCCTAAAGCTTTGAGAGTAAGATTCGGCGATTGTACCCGAGTTTGGAACTGCATTTTTAATTGATTTCCTGCCGTTGATATATGTACCTGCAACAGGCCACCACTAGCCATACTGCGAGTACATTTTTCCACGACTCCATTTAACATTTGATCCAATAAATTCGGGTCACTAATTACCGAAGGCAATTTTTTCGGTACATTAACTTCTAAATTGACATTGCGCCGTTTAGCTTGTTTTTGCCACCGGGGAATACTATCTTGAAAGACTTTTTCTAGAGCAATTGGAATTAATTGAATCGGTTTATCCCCCAGAGGATTAATACCCAATTCTGCGGCTCGGAAAATTAATTCCATGCGCTGAATTTGTTCACTACATTCTAAATCGATTGTTTCTAGATATTTCTGCACATCTTCCGTTACTTTTGCCCGTTTTAATAATAATCGGGTAATGGTGCGAATGGTGGTTAAAGGGGTGCGAATTTCGTGGGTTAAAGCTCGCAATAATTCCAAATCACAACCCGATTCTAAATGAGAATTATCTTCCTTTGGCGGAGTGATTTCGGCATTGATAGGCGATTTCGTTTTTTTCAGGTCTAAATTAGGCTGGTTGGGTAAATTTTGCAGTAATTGACGACTAAATTGGCTAACTAGACGGTAATCCGGCGAGGGACTGCCATTAGCCTCGATAATTGCCTCTAAAGTCCCGATTTGTGGATAACGCAGATTAACTAATCGTTGCCGCAACTGCTGCCAAGCTTGCTGAGTGAGGACGGGATCAAAGGAAAATTGAAAAGAGGACAAACCCCACTGATCCTCGCCTAAAACCAGCAAAAGAGCGAAACTTTCGCTAAAAACCAGACAAAATCTTTCATTAGCAATCGGATCCGTTGGCAAGAGGGGTAATTCATGGATCTCTGTTGGGGAAACATCGGCGGCGGATTTTTCCTGAGAAGGCAATTGCAAACCCGGCCATTGTAAATGTTTTAAAGCTTTAACGGTGAAAACACCAAATTCAAAACCCGTTAAAGCCTTGCTTTCTCTGACTAAAGCCGTCGGACCGGAGAGAATTAAACCCCGACCGGCGGCAGCATTATTTTGGTTTTGTAATAAGATATTTTCCAAAGCGGCGATCGCTGCGAACCATTCACTTTCCGCTTTCAGTTGCGAGCGCTTGAGCCATTCCGATAAATTAGGATAAAAAGCATTGGGGGTGAAAGTTTCCCGGTCCTGATGGTCAGTCGGCGGGAAAATATCGCTTAATTTCGGTAAAGACCCCTTTAACATCGTCTTCATCACTGACTAGATATAAATTCCTTACCTAGAATAGTACCCCCGTTAATGCTCATCCCATAACGGTAAAACCGAACTCTATTGGCAGTGATATCCGCGTTTTGATAACAGTTATCTTAGTGGTGAGGCAAGAACTCTCTGGTTTTAGGGAGTCGGTCGTCGATAACAAATTAGGTTAGACTTGATCTTGAGCAGAAAGGCTGTCAATCGGCTTAATGATTTGTAATATAGTTTAGTCCAGTTGATCACCTATGCCAGTTGTGGGGTTCGTGGCTCAATTCAACCTCGATAAGTCTGATATTTAATTACACCTCCCCACTTATGTATTTTTTTGTTACATTTAAGTATTTTTTGCCTATCTATAGTTATTATTGAATGAGTTAAAGTGTTCCCCAATTATTTCCCTAACTAACCAATCTTTGATCTCAAAACCTTTTGCCTTGACGTTAGGTCAATGGGAGGAATCATCGGGTGTTGGAGGGACTAACATAAATGAGCGTCAAAACTTGGAAAAATTTATGCAAAATATTTCTCCAAAAAGTTTAACCTAGGTTGATTGGTATAGGCGTAATCCTGTTTATCCTTAGCAGCAAATACAAGATCAAGATTATTCTTTTAATTCATTAAGGAGGCTCTTCATTGAAAACTAGCGCAGTGATAAGAACATCAATTATAACCATCATAGGAACTATTGTAGTTGCCTGTGGAGCTTCCCTTGAAGAATATCAGAAGTTTGCCAAATCTGGTCAGGAATACGCCACCGCTCTTGATAGCCTGTTAGTTATTTCTGGTAATTATTTTGTGGATGCTAATTCAGAAAATTTGATTGCTAATGATTTACAGGATCAAGATAGAGACAGTAGTAACTATGCTGAGACTACCAAAGAAGATGATGAGTGGCTCACTTTAATTGCCGAAATGCGTCAACACAACCGTCTATTAAAAGAATACTTTTTTGCCTTAGAAGATTTAGCCACTTCTAATGCTCCTCAAGAAGCGAGAAAAGCGACTGATAATATTTTTAAACAGTTAAATAGTATCAGTAACAGTATTCAGGCTAACCCTAGAGTTGGTTCGATTCCTGTACCTTCGATTCCTGAGATTATCCTCAGTCAAAAAATCAAGGGTGAACTAAGGAAAGAACTAGAGGCAAGGAAGGAAGCAATTTATCGAGAAATTGCTATACAGGAGGCTTTACTGAAACTGCTTACCAGTCAGATTAAAACTGATTTAAAGGATATTCAAAACCTGAAAGATGAGCGCTCTGTTTTACCCGCATTTGCTGCTGAACAACCAATTGAAAAACCCGATGATTGGATAATTAGACGCAGACAAATTAGAACGATGACTCTTTCAGTTCAAGGGTTAGATGACGCAACTAAAGCAACAGAATCTTTTAAGGAGTCTTTTAAATTGCTCTTGGAAGATAGATTTACCATCGGACGTGCCAATGCTTTATTATCTGAGATCGAATCTCTCATCAACGTATCGGAAGATTTAAAAAGATCAATCAACCAAAACAAGACGACCACAGGATTAAAAGACAATGACCACAAATACTGATAGACAAAAATTTCTCGATGAAATTAGTGCAATTCAAAATCAATTGACCATTTCTGGTATTCTGGGTAAGTTTCCTGATGATGACCAAAAAAGGCAATTTAAGCAGTTTCGTACAGAGTGGAAAAGACTTGTTAATAAAACTCGTATCAATATTGCTAATATTTTAGTTAATGAACTAAAAGCTAATGAAATTGAACTACATGAAGGAATAGATGCTATCAATAAAGAAATAAAAAAACTTGATGATACGGTTGGTTTTCTAAACCTTTTGGGTAGAACCATCGAAATCCTTGGCAGAATTATTAAACTTTAGTTTATGTCACTGCTTTTTGTAATAGTTCAATATTAAAATTAACTATAAGTTATCCATTATACTAGGGTAACTTATCCTTTTTAAAGCAAGTTCACAAGGGATGCTTGTAAACTTTTCTACCAGTCATTGCCTACTTGGCGTTGCTGAATCAAGACATGGATAAGCTAAGACGCATTTTAACCACCTATACTTAGATTAGCTGAATCTCCTCCAATCCCTTTACTGCTGCAAGAGTACCTCATCTCAACAAGCAATAAATTAAATCTAATGAAAACAATCCAAGAAAAAAGTAGCTCAAGTCTATGTATATAAAGATATAGAGTGCAATAGTACATTCAAAAAAGATAGCGAAAACAGTTGTTATTTGATATAATCTTAGAAAGTCTTGGTACTCTAATTATGACACTCGACAAACTTTTGAAAGTAGGAGAAATTAGTTATTTAAACCAATCCTTGCTCAGATTATTTCTAGTGATTTCTTGTCTTTTTGTCTTTTATTGCCTATAATTTTCCTCACTTTTCTCATTAACAAGGAGAATACAATCATGCAACCTCTCAACTTTTCTATTATCCAAGAAATCAAACATCAAGGAATTTGTGATGCTTCTGCATCCACTGCTTTAGGAGAAAATAAATTTGTTATTGGTAATGATGAGGCGGATACAGAATTAGGTAATATTCTCTGGATTTATTCCTCTCAAGAGTCGGGAAAAGCACTGGAAACAATTGACATTAATAGTTGGCTTAAAAACAATCCTAAAAATAAAGAAATCGACTTGGAGGGGGTAACTGTGCTAAATGACATAATCTATTGGATTACTTCCCATGGCCGCAATAAAAATGCTGAACGAAAACTCCCTCGTCATCAATTTTTTGCTAGTAAAATTACCGATGACGGCTCTAGTATAGTTCAAGTGGGTGAGTCTTATACTCAGTTAGTCTTGCGCGATATTATCGAAGACTCTCAATTGGCTAAAATATTTGATTTCAAAACAGCAGAAACCAAAGCTCCCAAAGCTAAAGGTGGATTAAATATTGAAGGTTTAACGGCAACTCCAGACGGAAATATCTTAATCGGTTTTCGTAATCCTATACCAAACGATAAAGCTCTTTTATTAACTCTAAAAAATCCTCAAAGTTTAGTTATTAATTCCACCAATGCTCGGGCTGAATTTGGTGATCCTATCTTGTTAGATTTGGGAGGATTAGGAATTCGTAGCATTGAATTTTGGCCGGCTTTAGAAGTATATTTAATTATTGCTGGAGAATTTCATGGAGGCGATCAATTTGTTTTCTATACTTGGTCAGGAAAAAAAGAAGATGCACCAGAAAAGATAGAATCACTGCAATTCCCTGACGGGTTTCGTCCAGAAGCTTTGTTGTTTTATCCCCATTTCCCAGATCGCTTTCAGATTTTAAGCGATGATGGTACAATCGAGCGAGTTGGTAATACTCCCTGTAAAGATATTATCGATAAAAATAATCCCGAAAAATATTTCCGCAGTATTTGGGTAAAAGTTAATTAATACCAATTCTCACCCATAAAAACTACAGATCGAATTATCGAATTTAAGTTCCCCATTTTAAGGGAGACGAAGGTGGGGGGATCGAACTCTTGTAGCCAGATTTTGGAGAATTGATATAATTAGCCATCCCTCTTAGTCTAGAACAAAAATAGCTTTAAACCCATGTAGGGATAAGCTTTAAGCTCAAAAAAACCGTTGATCACGTCTTCTCAATGGTTTTTTATCCTAGAAGCTCTATTAACCTTTTTCTCTTATCCAGAGGACTTTTGGGTTCGCAAAGGGACAAAAAAGTGTGGAGAATTCTCCCATAATCGCTACAATTTTTCTAGAGGCTAAGTATCGACCTCATTTAAGTTATTTTGTACTCATTAAAAACCATGAAAATTCTTCACGGTACTTGGATTCCCCAATCAACGGACGAATTTATTCAGAAGGGTAGCTTTTATCTTTGGGGAGAAACTAGCACCCCGAAAAAGAGTCGCACCACTGCTGATAATTATCATCCTTTTCAGTTAAGCAAAGAAGAATTAACTAGCTTCCTTACCGGAGAGTTAGGAATAGTTCAATCGAATTATAATCCTCTTAGTCGGCAATTTGTCCCCCGCTACTTTCTTTTACCTAGCCAGGATAATCAACCTTTACCCTCCTTAGAATTACTGCGTTATCTAGAAAAAGAACCCCCAGAAAATAGCCAATGGCAATCTTGGCAAATTGATTGTTATCCCCTTAATCCTGTACTTAAACTGCTCAATGATCTGCACTTTATCTGTCTTTACAACTCCTCAGAGATTCAGTTAGGTGCAGATTTACTTTTTTGGTATCACTACAGTCAAGCTTTTAAAGAAATAATTCTCAAAGATAACTATATTCCTGCTTTTAAATATCGAGAATTAGCCACAGATAACAAGAAAAATGCTAACTTTGCCATCTATCCTCTTTGGGAAATTATATCGGCAACCTACGAAACCAATCTCGATCGCTATCTCGAATATCTTCCCCGCATTTGTCTTGCTGGTGCTGAAAATACCCATGCTTCACCACAATTATACGATCCCAAAACCCTACTCCGGCACTTCTCCGAATGTCTCCTCAATGAAATTGTCACTAATACGGCAATTCCTGCCAGTTTTGAGAAAAAAATTAGCGAAACAATTATAGGTGATTGCTTCTCTGTGACTAAAGCTGCTGGATTTCTGCAAACTGCCGCTGCCTTAGAAAAATATCAACAGTGGCAAACTTGGAGACAGCAATTACTAGGAGACCAAAATATATCTAGTTTTACCCTCGGTTTTAAACTAACAGAAGCACCAGAAGATAATATTGAACAGTGGCAAATTACTTTTATCCTCATCTCTAAACAAGACCCCTCCCTGCGATTAGAATTAGACGAATATTGGTATGCAGTACCAGAAACTAGAACAAGCATAAGAGCGCATTTTGGTCAAGATTTAGACAAAAATATTTTACTAAGTTTGGGTTATGCTGCCCGTATTTATCCCCCCATTTGGCAAGGATTAGAAACGGATAAACCGACGGGATTTTCTCTCAACCTTACAGAAGCTTTTACTTTCTTAAAAGAAACTGCTTGGATTTTAGAAGATGCGGGATATAAAGTGATTATTCCCGCTTGGTGGACTCCCCAAGGTCGTCAACGCGCCAAAGTTCGGCTAAAAGCTACTTCTAAATCAGGCAAATCTACCCCCGTTAGTAAAGGAATTTTTAGCCTTGAAAACATCATTGAATATCAATATGAATTAGCCATCGGTGAAGAAACTATTACCCAAGAGGAATGGCAACAATTAATTAACACCAAAACACCCCTAGTTAAATTTCGAGGTCAATGGGTAGAATTAGAACAAAATAAAATGCAGCAAATGCTAGATTTTTGGCAGAAATATCAGCAGGAAAATCCTGAGATAAATCTGATTGAATTAATGAAAAAAGCTGCCGAATCCCCAGAGGAGATTATTGTTGAAACCGATGAATTTTTGGGTTCTATGCTAGAGAAATTACAAAATCCTAGTCAACTAGAACCGAACGAAAATCCTCCCCAATTACAAGGAACGCTGCGGGAGTACCAAAAGCGGGGGGTTGCCTGGATTCAATACCTAGAACAATTGGGGTTAAATGGTTGTCTTGCTGACGATATGGGATTAGGAAAAACCCTACAGGTAATTGCTAGATTGATTGGGGAAAGAGAGGGAGATAATAAGGTTTTACCAACTCTGCTAGTTGCACCCACTTCTGTGGTGGGAAATTGGGCAAAAGAAATTGAAAAATTTGCCCCCCATCTTCGGGTTTTAATTCATCATGGTAGTAAGCGCTATCAAGATGAGAGCGAATTTCAGACAGTAGCTAGTCAACAGGATATCGTCATTACTTCTTTTACCTTAGTTCGCAAGGATTTGAAATTATTTAACTCGCAATCTTGGCAACGTTTAGTAATTGATGAAGCACAAAATATCAAAAATCCTAAAGCGGCACAAACTAAAGCAATCTTGAGTTTATCTGCACAACATCGTCTCGCATTAACGGGAACTCCAGTAGAAAATAGACTGCTTGATTTATGGTCAATTTTTAACTTCCTTAACCCTGGTTATTTAGGTAAAGAAACTCAATTTCGTAAAGCTTTTGAAGTGCCAATCCAAAAACAAAATGATCGTCTCCAGTCCACGGTTCTCAAAAAATTAGTGGAACCTTTTATTCTGCGTCGGGTAAAAACCGATAAGCAGATAATTAAAGATTTGCCTGACAAAGTGGAAAACAAACAGTATTGTAATTTAACTAAAGAACAAGCTTCTCTCTACGAAGTTGTTATCAAAGAAGTGGAAAAACAATTAGAAGAAGCGGAGGGAATAAAACGCAAAGGATTAATTTTATCTACCCTGATGCGCTTGAAACAAATTTGTAATCACCCGCGTCAATTTTTACAGGATAACAGCGCTTTTACCCCTGAGCGATCGCATAAGTTAGAGCGTTTGGGAGAAATGCTAGAAGAAGTAATTTTAGAGGGAGATAGTCTGCTAATTTTCACTCAATTTACTGAAATCGGGGACTCCTTACAAAAGTACCTCAAACAAACTTTTCGCTATAATACTTATTATCTTCACGGGGGGACTTCTCCACCAAAACGAGAACAAATGATCGAAGAATTTCAACATCCCGAAACAGAACCTTCCGTATTTATTTTATCCTTAAAAGCTGGGGGAGTGGGGATTACTTTAACCAAAGCAAATCATGTTTTTCATTTTGATCGTTGGTGGAATCCTGCGGTAGAAAATCAAGCAACTGATCGCGCTTTTAGAATTGGTCAACAAAAAAATGTTTTCGTGCATAAATTTGTCACTTTGGGAACCTTAGAGGAAAGAATTGATGAAATGATCGAGGAAAAGAAAAAGGTAGCAAATGCTATTGTTAGTAATGATGAATCCTGGTTAACGGAATTAGATAACGAAAGTTTTCGTCAGTTAATCGCATTGAATAAACAGACAATTATTTAATCGAGGTAAATCTATGAATAAATTTAGTAAAACTTGGTGGGGACAACGCTTTATAGAAGCATTAGAAGAATTTACCGACTCAGCGCGTTTGAGTCGAGGACGTTCCTACGCAAAAAACGATAAAGTTAAAAATTATCACATTGATGGTAATTTAATTACTGCTCAGGTGCGAGGTTCCATTAATCCCTACTTTGGAGTTTACAAAGAACCTTTGTATAGCGTGAGTATCGAGATTAAACCAATTACTAAAGCAGAGTGGTCACAAGCTTTATATAATCTTGGTTCAAGAGCGAGTATGATCTCTAAACTGCTGCTCAAAGAAGTTCCCGATAATATTGATGAAGCATTTAGCGATCTGAATCTCCACTTATTACCCCACAGTCAAAAGGATTTTATCACCAATTGTTCCTGTCCCGATTGGGAAAATCCTTGTAAACATATTGCTGGAGTTTATTACCTCGTTGCTTCCCAATTAGATCAGGATCCTTTCCTCTTATTTGAATTACGCGGTATCTCTCGTCAAAAATTACTGCAAGAGTTAGCAAAAACTCCCCTCGGTAAGCTGCTTTCCTCCTCCATCCAAGAGGAAAAAATTCCTCTTAACCCCGTTACTTCCTATCACACTAAACCCGAAACTATACCAGCATCAGAAACAATTGATCTCAAAGAATTTTGGCACTCTCATCACCGTTTACCCGAAAATACTCAGTTAGTTAAATCCGCAACTATTCCCGCAATTGTCATTAAAAAAGCTGGTGATTATCCTGCATTTTGGGATAAGGATACCTCCTTTATCGAAGTAATGGAAGAAATGTATCAACGGGTACGCAATAAAAATGCTGGTATGTTATAATTAGTTAGGTGTTAAAAATTGTCAGACACCCCTCTTGGTTAAAAGGAAATTAAGGGTAGATTAAGGCGGGATCGGCACCCCCTTTATTAAGGGGGGCAGGGGGGATCAGAAGTCTGAAAAAGCATTCTATTTTTTAAGACAAGCAGAATCTATGAACCAAGAATCTCTCAGCTTTGTCCCTGGGAATGTCAAGTTAGCCGATCGCTTTTTAGTTTGTGGATTGGGTAGTCTCGGACAACACTGCGTCAAGTCTTTAAAAGAGTTTGGGGTTAGCGTTGTCGGTATCGAACTAATACAGCCTCCCAGTTGGGAAATTAATGATTTTCCCGATTTATTAGAGGAAATAATTATCGGTGATTGTCGTCAAAAAAACATTTTAGCAAGAGCGGGAATCGATCGCTGTCGGGCTGCTTTAATTGTCACCAGTGATGAGCGAATTAATGCCACTACTGCCCTAATTATTCGGCAATTAAATCCCCTTACCCGCTTAGTGGTGCGTTCTTCTAAAGATAATCTCAATCAGCTACTTAAGGAACGTTTAGGCAATTTTATCGCCTATGAACCCACCCAACTACCCGCCAATGCCTTTGCTTTAGCCACATTAGGCACAGAAACCCTCGGTTTTTTGCATCTTGACGGTCAGAAATTGCGGATTATCCAGAGACAAATTAGCCCCGAAGATGGTTTACTCGATCGCTTTTTAGGTGATTTAAATACCCCCACCCGTCGTCTGTTAGCACACACAGCCCCCGATGAACCTTTAAGGGCTGGATTTTATCAATGGTCTCCCTCCACCACTATCGGGGCCGGTGATACCATTACCACCATCGAGACTACCTATCAAAACATCGATTCTACCCGCCAGAAACCGTCAAATTCTCCCCAGAAGTTGCGGGATTTTTGGCAAAAATTACGCAAAGAAATCCAACAATTCTGGCAATTGAGTTTTCAGCAGCAAATTCACCGGGTGGCTTTCCTGTCAATATTTATCATTATCCTGCTGGTAATGATCGGGACTTTTCTTTTCCATCTCTACGCCCCGAGAGCTTCCTTTATTTCCTCTCTTTCAGGAACAGCGATCCTTTTATTAGGTGGTTACGGCGATGTTTTCGGTGGCTCTAACCCCGAAGATTTAAATGCAATTCCCTGGTGGATGCAGCTATTTAGTCTCTTTTTAACCTTAGCTGGAACCGCTTTTATCGGGGTTCTCTATGCCCTTTTGACGGAAACTTTATTATCATCAAAATTTCAATTTATCCCTAACCGTCCCCCAGTTCCCCAACAGAATCATATCGTTATTGTGGGCTTAGGTCGAGTCGGCAAAGAAGTGGCTAATTTATTACTAGAAATGCAACAGGCGATCGTCGGGGTCAGCTTAAATAGGGATTTTGATGCGACTATCCTGCCAAAAATGCCCCTGATGACGGGAAATATCGAAGAATCTTTAAAAAATGTCAATTTAGATAGGGCTAAAAGTATAGCGATTGTTACTGATGACGAAATCCTCAATTTAGAAGTGGCCCTAACCACCCGCAAACTCAACCCCCAAAGCTACTTAGTCATCCGCACCACCGACGACAACCTTAGTCAACAATTAAGTCAAATTCTGCCCCGCTCTCACATTTTGGGAACCAACACCGTAGCGGCAGAAGCCTTTACGGGGGCCGCTTTCGGAGAAAATATCATCTATCTGTTCCGTTGGGCGCAAAAAACGATTCTGGTGACAGAATACGAGATCGAAGCCGGAGATACTCTCAATGGTAGCTCGATCGGGGATATTGCCTACGGTTATCGAGTCGTGCCGATCCTACACCAACGAGAACGGCAAGCCCCGAAATTAATGCCCGAAGATTATCTCAATTTACGCATCGGCGATCGCATTGTGGTGCTGGCCACCATCAACGGACTGCGACGGGTGGAACAGGGTCGTCGCACTCCCAAAACTTGGCGCGTGCGGGTGGAAAAAGCCTTTAACCGCAATATTGCCGCAGAAGCACCCACCGTGATCAGTCGTTTTTCTAATTGTCCCCTGAAAACCGCCAGCGATCTCATGGAAAATTTGCCGGCGACTCTGGGCGCTCCTCTCTACGAACAGCAGGCGATTCGATTAGTTTCCGAGTTGAAAAAAATTCAAGTTCAAGCATTGGCCATTCCGATTAACCCGAAATCGGGGTAAATGGGAGTTATACTTTTTTTGTCAAACTAGAAGGCTCTCTTGGTCTTTTTTTATGCAGTTAAAGTGACAGTAGCCTTGGCAGTTTGTCCGGAATCAGAAGTAGCAGTAATAGTAATTTTATCCCCAGGATTTCCTTGTGCAGGTGCAGTGTAGGTAAATTTGGCATCAGTCGTATTTTTATCAATTTTACCGCTTTCTGGCGGTGAGATTGTGATGGTGTAGTTACCAACGGGATTAATGCTAAATTCTTGGATTCCATTTAATGCTAAATTTTGGCGAGGCGGAGCGATCAAAATCGCTGGAGGTAGTCCCTGTCCAGTGGAACTAGCCTCTACAATTACTTTTTTCTCTACTTGACTAATTAAATCGGGAATAAGACGTTCGCTAAATCCAGCCACAAAAGCCATTGCCAAAAGTCCATATAAATAGGTGTCATTCCCCTTATCTTCAGTGCTACGCCGAATATCTATGGGAAAAATGTTAGAGTTAAGAATTAGCAGAATAAAGAAAGCGAAACTTCCCCCTAAAATGGGTTTGGTTAAACCAATTAACAATGGCAAGAGGTCATCGTCATATTTTTGATTTTTGGGATTATCAAAATCTTGCAAACGAGTTAGAAGACTAACTCCTCCCCCTAAAGTGCCTGTTATCCACATCAAACGTATAATTGTTATTACTCTGTCCTCGGTATTTGAGCTACTTTCTCCCTGAGCATTTTGGCTACTTTCTCCCTGAGTATTTTGGTTACCTTCTCCCTGAGTATTTTGGTTACCTTCTCCCTGAGCATTTTGGTTACCTTCTCCCTGAGTATTTTGGCTACTTTCTCCCTGAGCATTTTGGTTACCTTCTCCCTGAGTATTTTGGTTACTAGATTTTATGATTGGAGGTAAGGAGAGTAACTCTTTCACCGGAGAGAAGTTCATAATAAACCAATTTACAGGTAAAGCGAACACTAATCCAATTAAAACTTTTGTAGGTATTTTGAAAGAATGGAAAAGATTATCTCTGAAGTTTGCTAAACCACTAACCTTAGAACCTTTTGGGATTTTTCTTAATCCCGTTCTGGCGGCATAGCGTAATTTTTGTGCCAAAATAATATTAGGTTGACCTGTTAAAGATTTAATCGCAATTTCCCCGGCATCTACCACCGACTTTACTTGCATGATATCACAAGGTTTTGAAATGTTCATGAGTTCTACCTGCGCTATCCCTAGTATTTTAATTAATTTGGCTAATTCTCCCTGTACTTCCCGGTCTAATTCTGGAGGAAATCCCGCTACTTGTTCTTTGGTTTTTCCCAGTAAAATATCAATTCTTTGATTTAGTTTGATCACCTCATCTCTAGCTTTAATTTCATTGATTAAATCGTCTAAAGTTTGAAATAAAACACTTGCTTCTTGTAGTTGTGCAAAATTATCTTTAAATTCCTTGACTAACTTTTCAAAGGGTTCATCTACTTCAGGAATTGAACTATATTTGTCTAAGTTATCCTTCAGTTCAGCAATCAAAGACTCATTTTTCTTTTGTAATTCCACAGTGGTGGAAAATTTAACCAAAGTATCTTTAACTTTTGTTTGCCAAGCAGTTAGCTTTTCCTTGAGTTTTGGCAAGTTTGCATCGTTAGCATTAGCATCGAATACAATCGTAATTGTTGTAACTAAACTATCAGTTTCTTGGCTGAAAGTATCAAGAGGAGTTTCTGAACTTTTGCCAGTAGATAAAAGGTTGATTGTCTCTACAAGCTGATCTATATGAGCTATTATTTGTTTTTCTAATTCTTCTCTGCTAGGTAAAGGGTCTGAAAAAGTTAATCCACCTAGTTTTTGAATAAGTTCATCTTTTAAATTCTTCGTTTCTTGAATGATATCTGTGGCTTCTTTTTGGTGAGCTAATTTAACTTTCAGAATAAATTCATTAATTTTTTGTTCGATAGCAGGATTAAGATTAATCATGATTGTCTTCTCCTAAAAAAAGGCGAAAATGGGCTCAAATTCGATTATCTCCCCGATGCTACAATAGTTATCATTGATTTTCTGCAATTATTTATAAATCTTGATAAATTTTTATTTTTTTAACTCAATTCAGTCTGCCGTAGGGACATAACACCGTTATCTCCTCAACATCGTTATCTCCTCAATAACCGCACACCGGGATTAGCACTCAAGCCCTAAGAGTGCTAAATTAACTATAAGGAGTCCTATCACAACAGCGATACCATGTCCAAAATCATTGCCTTTAAAGATGAATCCCGTCGCGCCCTAGAAAGAGGTGTCAACGCCTTGGCCGATGCGGTAAAAATCACCCTCGGTCCGAAAGGACGCAATGTCTTGTTAGAAAAGAAATACGGCGCCCCCCAGATCGTTAATGACGGCATCACCGTCGCCAAAGAAATCGAATTGTCCGATCCCCTCGAAAACACCGGAGCGAGATTAATTCAAGAAGTAGCCTCAAAAACCAAAGATTTAGCGGGAGATGGCACCACTACCGCCACCATCATCGCCCAGGCTTTAATTAAAGAAGGTCTGAAAAACGTTACCGCCGGGGCCAATCCCGTCGCCTTAAGACGCGGACTAGACAAAACCATCGCCTATCTGGTGGAAGAAATCGCCGCCGTCGCTAAACCGATCGCTGGAGATGCGATCGCTCAAGTGGCTACCGTTTCTTCCGGCAACGACGAAGAAGTGGGAAAAATGATCGCCGCCGCCATGGAAAAAGTCACCACCGATGGCGTAATCACCGTGGAAGAATCGAAATCCCTAACCACGGAATTAGAAGTAGTGGAAGGGATGCAGATCGATCGCGGTTATATCTCTCCCTATTTCATCACCGATCAAGAAAGACAGATCGTCGAGTACGACAACCCCCTGATCCTGATTACCGATAAAAAAATCAGTGCGATCGCAGAATTAGTCCCCGTCCTCGAAGCCGTTGCCCGTCAAGGTCGTCCCCTATTAATTATCGCTGAAGATGTGGACGGCGAAGCTTTAGCCACTCTAGTGGTCAACAAGGCCCGGGGAGTCTTAAATGTCGTCGCTATCAAAGCCCCCAGTTTTGGGGAACGTCGCAAGGCGGTTTTACAAGATATCGCCATCCTCACCGGCGGTCGTCTGATTTCCGAAGAAGTGGGCTTAAGTCTTGACACGGTTAGCCTCGATCTGCTAGGGCAAGCGGCAAAAATTACCCTGGAAAAAGACAATACAATTATTGTCGCCTCCGGGGACAGCCGCAATAAGGCCGATGTGCAGAAACGTCTCGCCCAACTGAAAAAACAGTTAGAAGAAACCGATTCCGAATTCGATAAGGAAAAATTACAGGAACGCATCGCTAAATTAGCCGGCGGTGTGGCCGTGATTAAGGTCGGGGCGGCCACAGAAACCGAACTCAAGGATCGCAAACTCCGCATCGAAGATGCCCTCAATGCCACCAAAGCCGCCGTGGAAGAAGGTATCGTCCCGGGCGGTGGTACAACCTTGATTCATCTGGCTTCTAAGGTGAAGGCTTTCAAAGCTTCTCTCACTAACGATGAGGAAAAAGTCGCCGCCGATATCGTCGCTAAAGCCCTAGAAGCCCCCCTGCGTCAGTTAGCTAATAACGCCGGTGTGGAAGGGGATGTGATCGTGGAAGGTGTGCGCGAGACCGCTTTTAGCGTCGGTTACAATGTCCTCACCGGCAAGTACGAAGACTTAATCGCCGCTGGAATTATCGATCCGGCTAAAGTAGTACGGTCAGCCGTTCAAAACGCCGCTTCCATCGCCGGCATGGTCCTAACGACCGAAGCCCTCGTGGTCGAAAAACCCGTTAAAGAAGCCGCAGCCCCCGATATGGGCGGCATGGGCGGCATGGGCGGCATGGGCGGCATGGGCGGCATGGGTGGCATGGGTGGCATGGGTATGATGTAATTCCTGATGCCGTCTGGCCCTTGAAAATAATCTCATTCCATTGAGCCAATCTGTCCCTTTTCTCGTTATCGTCGGCATTAGGGACAGGTTTTTTTTCCCCAGGAAAAACTTTTTCAGCAGAACCTGCTTAATCTATCCTTTGCATTAGTCCAGACACTACACTAGAAAAGAAGGATTATTCCCAGAAATCATGACACTGCTGACGGTTCGATCGCTCAAAAAAGACTTCGGTATCAAGGAAATTCTCAAAGATGCCAGTTTTAGCCTCGATGATCGCGATAAAGTCGGCCTGATCGGTACGAATGGATCGGGAAAATCGACCCTATTGAAAATGATCGCCGGATTAGAAGCGATCGATGGTGGCGAAATTCAAATCAATTCGGGGATGAAAATCGTCTATTTACCCCAGCAACCCGATCTAGACAATGATAAAACGGTTTTAGAGCAGGTTTTCGCCGATAGTGGCGAAAGTATGACTTTAATTAAGGAATACGAGGAATTGTCCGATCGCCTTGTCCATGAGCCAGAAAATCTGGATACTATTATGGAACGTTTGTCAAGGGTTTCGCAACAAATTGATAAACTTGCCGCCTGGGATTTAGAAACCAACGCTAAAGTTATTTTAAGTAAACTGGGTATCGATAATTTTAATGCTCGCGTGGGAGATTTATCGGGGGGATATCGCAAAAGAATCGCCATCGCTACCGCACTTTTAGCCGATCCTGACTGTTTATTGATGGATGAACCCACAAACCATTTAGACGCGCTTTCCGTGGAGTGGTTACAGAGTTATTTGTCCCGTTTTCGGGGAGGATTATTATTAATTACTCACGATCGCTATTTTCTCGATCGAGTGACTAATCGCATCATTGAAATCGATCGGGGAGATTTATCTACTTATTCCGGTAATTATGCCTATTATCTAGAAAAAAAAGCCTTAGCGGAAGAATCGATCGCCAGTAGTCAACGCAAACACGCGGGAGTTTTACGACGGGAATTAGAATGGTTATCCCGGGGACCAAAAGCACGCAGTACCAAACAAAAAGCGCGGATTGATCGCATTCAAGCAATGGGTAATAAGGAATTTAAACAGGTGGAGGGAAAAGTCGATATTGCCACCGCAGGAAGACGCATCGGCAAAAAAGTTATTGAAGTAGAAAAAATCTCGAAAGCTTACGGAGATCGCACTTTAATTAAAGATTTTACCTATATTTTTACCCCCGAAGATCGCATCGGTATTATTGGCAGTAACGGGGTAGGAAAATCTACTCTCATGGATATTATTACCGGGAAAATTCTCCCCGATTCAGGCACAGTTGACATCGGTTCCACTATTCATATTGGTTACTTCGATCAACAATCCGATGATCTCAATATCAACGAAAATCAAAGAGTAATCGAATATCTGAAAAGTGTGGCCGAATTAGTCAAAATCCTAGACGGCAGCGTGATTACCGCTTCCCAGATGTTAGAAAAATTTCTCTTTCCTCCCGATCAACAGTATGCACCAATTTATAAACTTTCTGGAGGGGAAAGAAGACGCTTATTTTTACTACGAGTTTTGATGAGTGCGCCTAATGTTTTAATCTTAGATGAACCCACCAATGATCTCGATGTGCAGACTTTAGCAATTTTAGAAGAATATTTAGAGGACTTTAACGGTTGTGTGATTGTTGTTTCCCATGATCGCTATTTTCTCGATCGAGTAGTTGATACTATTTTTTCCTTTGAAACCGGGGGTAATATCCGTCAATATCCGGGTAATTATTCCCTTTATCTCGATCAGAAAAAAGAGGAGGAGGAACCAAAAGAAAAAAAAGTCACCCCAAAAACTGTTAAAGCTTCTCCCTCACCCGTCAATAAAAAAATCTCTTTTAAAGATAAAAAAGAATACGAAGACATCGAAAAACAAATACCAATTTTAGAAGCAAAAAAAGCTGAAATTGAACAAGTACTTTATGGAGAACCCCTAGAAGATTTTACCAAAATAACCGCTCTAACCGAAGAATTAGCTCAATTGAGTCAAAAAATTGATACTTTAACCGATCGCTGGTTAGAATTAGCAGAAAAATTAGGCTAGGATAATCCCTATTTTCCCGATCGATTTAGTCAAAACTGAGTGATAATTTCTGGTGAATCATCCTCATCCATGACCAGATCTACCGACTCCACCCGCAAGAGTGCCAAATTATCGTTAACCACCCCTTGAAGATAGATTTCCCCCATCCCTTCACCCCCCAGATCGATCGAGCCAAAAACTTGACCGGTTTTTGTATTAAAATTAAACTGAAAATAATTAGCTGAGGAAATTCCCTCGCTGACATTATCGTATTTAGCGATCTCTTGACCACTGTTATCATAAAAAGATACCTGAAAATCTTCTAAAACTTGCATTTTTCCCGAACCTTTTTCCGAAAAGATAGTCGGGGCCGTTTTTTCATCATAACTAAAAGAACCTTTAGCTGTATAACCCTGATTTCCCAACCATTGAAAATCGATCGTCACCGCTAAAACTCCTTGGCTATTCATGTTAGCAACTAAAAGCCAAGCTAGTAAAGTCAATATCATCTTTTTCATTAGTCGGTTATTTGGCTCTCTTATTCTTTGTGTGATAATTTTAACTTATATAGTAGCGATCGGTCTTTGTGTCCTCTGTGTCTGGAGTGGTTCATTACACTCACTGCCCCAATACTGTATCTTAGAATACATTTTACCCACCAAACCTAAGAGAGCCATTATTTCAGTTATCAGTGATCAATGACTACAACCAGTCTTCCGGGGAATTTCTATAAGGGACTCTTTCTATCCCTATAAACCTTAAGAAAACTTCAATTACATGGGTACAAAAAAAGGAAACCCAAATGATCTTTTGTGGGAGGGAACTTCCGTTTGCTGATATTACCCTATTTTAAGACAAAAATCGTCAAAAACCGCCATAACGTTCCTCTAACCAGGGATCACCTCGTCGATGGTAGCCATTAAGTTCCCAGAAACCCAATTGCTCTCGATCGAGAAATTCTAAGCCATTAATCCATTTAGAACTTTTCCAAGCGTAGAGATGGGGGACAACTAAACGCAGCGGACCACCGTGGTCGGGGGGTAAAGGTTGACCAAACAGTTGAAAAGCGAAAAAATTATCCTCGTGCAGGAATTCCTCTAGGGTGAGGTTAGTGGTATAACCACCATAACAGTGTTGCATGACGTGGGTAGCCTCCGGCAACAGGTCAATTAAGGTGATAAAATCCGATACCTTAATTCCCGTCCAAGTCACATCTAATTTTGACCAACGGGTGACACAGTGAAAATCCTTAGTAAATTCCCACTGCGGTAGGGCCATAAAATCCGACCAGTTAAAAATTTTAGTCGTGGCCACCTTTCCCCAAACCTTGAATAACCATTCCTCGGTCTTGATTTGGGGAGTATCTCCGTAGGTAAGCACAGGAAAACCACTAGCGAGATATTGGCCCGGAGGAACTCGGTCTTGATCGGGAGATTCTGGTTTTTTAAAAAATTTGCCTAACATTAGTTGAGACTCACAACGAAAACCCTAAACAAATCTTAAAATATTAGGGAGCGAAAAGGTTTTCTATACCTCACTCCCCACCATCAAGTCATTAAACCGTCCTAATTTTTCGGGTAACTGAAGACCGATAGGAATATTATTCCTCGTCTCCCCCTTCTTCTTCCTCTTTAGTGGGATAGACAAAGCTGTTAGAACGACCAGAAAGAACAGATTTACCCAAAGATAAGGCTTTTTGCGCTTCCCGAGCCGCTTGCTTTCTCCAGTGCGCTCTCCGTTGGTCGCGCTTGGCATTTGAGGTTTTCTTCTTGGGACAAGCCATAGTATTTTAACGATAGTTATAGACTCACAACCTTTCTATTCTACTCCCTATTTCCCTAATCGGCTCGCCAACTTGTCTTTATCCCCTACTCACTACTGCCCAAAATATTGATAAAACTTAATAATTATCATTGGCTTACCTATTTATGTTTAAAATCCTATATAGCTATGTAGTCAAGTAATTTCCATCATGGTCACTACCGTCGAACCTCCCTCCCAGAAAAAAGCTGTTCTGCGCGAAACTATCCTCACCCCTCGTTTTTATACCACCGATTTTGAGGCTGCCGCTAATTTTGACCTTTCTGAGCAAGAAACCGAAATCAAAGCGATGTTAGAGGAGATGCGGACCGATTATAACCGGCATCACTTTGAACGTCAGCAAGAATTTGAGAACTATCAAGACAATCTCGATGAAAAAACGAGAAATGCCTTTATAGATTACCTAGAACGCTCCTGTATCTCCGAATTTTCTGGCTTTTTGTTATTTAAGGAACTGTCACGACAACTCAAAAGCCGTAATCCCTTGTTAGGAGAGATATTTCATCTTATGGCTAGAGATGAGGCGCGTCATGCAGGATTTCTCAATAAAGCCATGGCTGACTTTAATATTTCCCTCGATTTAGCCAAAATTACCAAAACCCGTACCTACACCTTTTTCCCCCTGGAATGGGTGTTATATACGGTCTATCTCTCCGAAAAAATCGGTTATTGGCGTTATATCCTCATTTATCGTCATTTAGAAGAACATCCCCAGTATAAATTTAATCCTCTCTTTAATTACTTCGAGAGTTGGTGTCAGGACGAAAATCGCCACGGAGATATCTTTAAAACCTTACTGCGAGCTAAACCACAATTGTGGAATAATTGGCGATCGAGATTATGGAGTCGTTTTTTTCTGCTTTCCGTCTTTGCTACCCATAGTTTAACTGTACGCGAACGCTCAGACTTTTATGATGCTTTGGGAATAGATGCGATCGCTTTTGATCAAGAGGTAATTCGTCAGACTAATAATACCTCCGCTCGCGCTTTTCCCACCATTTTAAATGTGGACCATCCCCAATTTTTTCCCCGTTTAAACCGTTGTGCCGAACGTAATTTACAATTAAAAGCGATCGATGAAAGTAGCGCTCCTCAATGGCTAAAAACAGTCCGTAAGTTACCCTTACAGTTAGGTATCGTCGGGGATCTATTGCGATTGTATCTGATTAAACCCATAGATGCAGAGGCCACCAGAGAAATGGTACTTTAATCAGTTATCAGTTATCAGTTCACAGCAAAAAACTCCCCAATTTCCAATTCATAATTCATAATTCATAATTCCCACACCCCACACCCTACACCCCACACCCCACACCCCACACCCACGAAAAACTTTTTCAGCAGACCCTAAGTAGTCCTGCCAAATTAATTTCCTCAGCCTTGACGAGAAATTCTGTAAACTTCGATCAAAAGCTGCGTAAATTCTGTATTTTCTCTGTAAGTCTTAGATATAGCTTTTAGAATTGTGATCATAGCACTAGGCTAATTCAGATTAATTAAACTTCCCCCTCACTCCCGACTTTGTTAGTATCATGAAACCTAACTCTGGCCGTAAACGGTTATTATCCCTGATATCTGCTGTTTCTTGTAGTTCCCTCTTGATTTTATCTCCTCTAGCCCAGAGAGCGCAAGCAGACGATATTACGGATGCCTTAGAAGCGGTAATTGAATATACGGCTCAATTACACCAGATCAATTTCAAGTATTTGTTAAGCGATGGCCCGATAACCACTCCCTGCGGCGTAATTTCCCTAGCGGCTTTCTGCACTGTAGATAATACAGTTTACGTCAATCTCCAGCAAGTTACTCGCATTAGTGATAATCCCCTATTTCCCCTTTACGCCGTCGCTCACGAGGCTGCTCACGCTGTTCAGTGGAATCGGGGTATCGGTGGCATCGATGAAGGTGGAATGAGCATCGGCATTGAATTACAGGCCGATTGTCTAGCGGGAGATACCCTTTCCTGGTTATTTACCGAAGCAAGAAGTTTATCCAAACAGGATTATATAATAGCGGGAAAACTTCTGGCGGAAGCGGCCTCGGAAGTGGGCGATTTTGAAGCTCCCAATCGCTCCCACGGCACACCGCAACAGCGAGGTGATTCGGTTCTACAAGGATTCTACGGGGAAAATCATCAAGCCTGTATGCGTTAGCTAACACTCAAGGCTGTATTTCCCCTAGAATGCCTTAAAAAGTTTAAAAAACTACTGTAACCCTAACCAAGATAGCAGACCTTGGCCAGTGAGATACTCGATCAACAGGGTGATCACAAAACCAATCATAGCAGCCCTACCGTTGAGGCGCTCGGCATAGTCATTAAAACCAAATTTGGGATCTTCTAATTTGGGGGTTTGAGTCGGTTGTGGTTCAGTCATGATCTTTACAGGCGGTTTACATTTCTTTACTATTCTAGCGGAGTTAGAAGTTAGGTTGTAACTAATTTCTAACTCCTCTCTATTTGCCCTAATCTCGACCGTTAAGAGCGATTAAAAGGCGCAGAATAAAGATAAATAGGTTGATATAAGTCAAATACATCGATAAAGCAGCACTGAGATACTGTTCATCTCTGTAGGTACGGGGCAAGATGTAAAAGTCCACCACTGCGGAGCCTGCAAACAGGAAAACCCCGATGCCAGAAATAGCGATTTCTAACCAGGTGGGAGTACCGCCACCAAAGATAGAGAAAATTAGCTGACCAATGAGAACAATAAAGAGAGCGAGAATACCGATGCTCACGGTTTGAGTCAGCGCCAAACCATCTTTTTCCGACAGATTCGAGCCGATATTCCGTCCCAAGACAAAAGCGATGCCGCAACCGAGGGCAGCAATTGCCACTCCTCGCAAACCGACACCAGAAGTACCTAAGGCCACATAGACGATTCCACTGAGAGTATAGCCAGAAAGAAGGCTATAGAGAGTCAGGAGGGGCAGAGCAGTGCTTTTATTGCCGCTTTCCGCACTACTACGCGCGACAAAAAATAAAATAATCTCAGCAATCAGAGCGACAAAGAAAGTCGGGAAGAAAATCTGGGGATAGGATTGGATCACACCTAAACCGCCATAGGTTCCCACCGCAGTCAAAATTAGACCGCCACCGAGATAGGGCAGGGCCTTGGGGATAACATTGGGGCCGATAAGTGCTTGGCTTTTAGCCTCGCGTAAAGCTTGGCGAAAATTACTGGTATTACTCATGGTGACTAGGTTCGAGATACTTGTCTCAATCAATCTTGTTAAACAGAAACTATTCTTGATTAGTTCGTCAAGAATGGCGAATCGGAAGGAAGAAAAAAAGGTAAATTCTTCTCCCCGGCATCGATTCCCTCTTGATTGTAACGAAAAGACTAGGAATCGAGCTAAGTAGGTAGGTATTAAAAATTGTCAGATACCCTCCTTATCAAGGCGGGATCGGCACCCCCCTTATCAAGGGGGGATTAAGGGGGGATCGAACCGAAAATCTATTTTCACCCCTCTTGACGGATCAAGTTACCGTAAACCGAAGCCCAATTCAAGGCGATTATGTCCTATAAACTGGATATTTCCTGTTTTTATTAATTACAATCTTCAGAGTATCCCCTGACCTAAAGCCAAACCTGTCACCAACATTCCTAACACTAGAAAAGGCTGGGCGCTGGCTTGATATTTGACATCATTTTTGAGCGGATCCCGCAGAAAATACATATCTTGGAAAGTGATCTGAGGGATAATTAATAACAGTAAAATAGCGGCATAAAGATTCTGATGAATACTAATCAGATAACCCGCAATTCCTGCTTGAAAAACATCGATCATAATCACGCAAATCCAAGCCGAGGTTGTAATTCCAAACATAACTGGCAAGGATTTTAAGCCTAATTTTTCGTCACCTTCCACACTTTTAAAGTCGTTAACTACAGCAATGCCTAACCCCGCTAGACTATAGATGAGGGTTAGGATCATAATTGTCCCATTTAACTGACCAAAAAGGGCGTGACCTGCCCACCAAGGTAATGCTATATAACTAGCACCGAGGGCATAATTTCCTAGCCAACCATTTTGTTTTAATTTTAAAGGTGGTGCTGAATAAATATAGGCAATAAAAGAACCAAATAGGGTCAAACAGAGCATGATCGGGAAATCATGACCGGCCCAGCGATCAAGAAGATAAGATATTCCTAACCCAGCTGCTAATAAAACCAAAATCTGGCCGACCACTTGCGGAATAGAAATTGCCCCCGAAGGAATCGGACGATAGGGTTCATTAATTGCATCGATTTCTCGATCGTAAAAATCATTTAAAGTTTGGGTATAACCAGTCATCAACGGACCGGAAAGTAACATACAGGTGGCCGCTTTTAAGACATCTTCTAAAGACCAAGTATAATTCCCCGATGAAGCAGCCCCACAGACAACCCCCCAAATCAAGGGAATCCAAGTGATCGGCTTCATCAATTGTAAGCGGATTTTCCAGAGGGAGGTTTCTGCCGATGAGGCCCCTTTCATGCCCAATAATTGGCGAGTTTTGGCCGCTCGATTATCCTTGTTTTCTATCTCGGTGTTTGACATAATCCCTTAAAAAGAAATAATTAAGTAACCGTCTTGGAATTTTGCCCCTTTTACCCCTCGTCCGGTCAGAGGCGGTGGTACATCAATATTACGCCGTTGATCCCCGGCTTCGATGGTTAATTCTGGACCCGATTGCGTCAGTTTTACCTGTTTTTTCTCGAATCCGGGTAAATAAACCTTGACCTGACCAGCTGCCGGATCGATTATTAACGGTTTGGGCGGCTGCACCGTGAGAAAATTGGGTAACTCGGCGATTAACTCCTGCCAATCTTCTCCTTGACGGTCGGGTAAAATCGCCGCCGGCAGCGGGGCAAAATCCTCCGTAGCACTCTGACAGCGATTAAAAATCACTCCCCCCACATTTAAACCGATTTGCTGCGCCGCACCCCAAAGATATTTGGCATCTGCGATCGCAATTGGCTCATCATTGGTGACTAGATAGGCTAAAACTCGCCGAGGATCGGCTAAAGCGGAACGTCCCTCGTCTAAAATGTTATTATCGGCCTTCTTCCCTAAACCGTCGGGATTAAAGGAGAAATTCAGCACGGCAGCGGCAATCGGTTGGAAAAAGGGAGAAAGGGTGCGACCGATCTCAGAATCGCTGAAAACCTGCCGAAAACGCCGTAAATACCAGCCACCTACCTCTGGAATCGCCAACATTCTCAGACTGTTGATATCTCCGCTGCCGTCGTAGATGATGACATCGTAATTTCCGCTTTTATCCTGTTCCCGCAGGAAATTTAAAGCTAGAGCTTGATCCATTCCGGGTAAAATACCCAACTCTTGACCATAAACGTTTTTCAAGGTGGGAGAACGCAAATACTGCTTTTCCAGTTCCTTGACTTCTTCCCAACTTTTTTCTAGTAATTGTGTACTACTAAGCTGGATAACCGAGAGATTGGGGGCAATTTCCGTAATGGAGGAGCTAGGGGAGGCCTTGAGGAGTAATCCCCAAGCAGGACCGGAATCTTGACCGATCAAGAGAACTTTTGACCCCAGACCAGCCATTTTCTTCGCCGAAGCGATCGCTATTGTACTGCGACCGCTGCCCCCCTTGCCCAAAAAGGTCAAAATTAAGGACATAGTTAATTCCTAAGCGTTGTATTTAGATGAGTTTGAGTTCATCCTCAAAAAACCAAGTAGCGGTCTTATCATCGAACTGGACAACAGCACCAACACCGCTGCCATCGGTCATCTTAAAGTTTTTGATGACACCCACTTTACCCAATTTACCCGCTACATCCGAGTTAACGCGGTCTCTTAAGCGACAGACCTTGACTTTTTGCCCGATTTCCATTACTTCCACAGTTTTAATAAGACGATAATTCAATAAACCAATCCTAAGTTTAATATAAATTCGTGTAAAATAAACCCCCCAATGCTCTTCAGTTATCGGTCTTTCTCAGATCATCTGCACTTAGCGATCATATATACTAGCAAAAAGGTTTTATTTGGTTTCTGGGGCAGGATTTTGCAGATTTTCTAGTTGTTCTCTTTGCTTGCGTTTAAACTCCTCAGCCGCTTCGTTGATATTATTGAGGGTATCTTCCTGAAATTCCGATCCGTCCCGGCTACGGCGAAAATTACTATTATGAATCAAGTCTAAAGGATTAAAACCACCGAGATCATCCCTGCCATCGGAACTACGTTCATTTTTTTGATAATCCGGCTGACTGGGGTTCAAGCTTTGAGCTAACACTTGCGGACCAAAATCAGCCCCGACTAATAAAATAGTAGCTAGGAATAAAGACGATTTGAGCAACATTTTTTGAGTATTCATAATCTAACTCCTCAGAAAATTAAGTGGGTAGGTGTTAAAAGTTGTCAGGCACCCCCCTTATCAAGGGGGGCAGGGGGGATCAGAGGCAAAATCTATCTTCAATTTAATTATAACTACTTACTTGTCTAGTTTTTGGTTGTGAGAAAGTTACCAGCTTTTCAGTTATCAGTAAACTAATAACTAATAACTGATAACTGATAACTGATGACTGATAACTGATTTAAGCAAAACGACGACGAAGTAAGGGCTGAATTGCTAAAAGGATTAGCAGATCAAAAGCGAAGAGCAGGGCTAAAACTGTCAAGAAATTGAGGTCAAGCCAAGGGGTTTGTAAGACTATGCTATCAAAAGACCAGTGCTGATTGAAATAAATATAACGGATCGGTTCGATCGCATAGGTGAGAGGGTTGAGACTAGCGATTACTTTTAACCAATCTGCCATAAAGTTTAAGGGTGCGAGGGCGGTACTGGCAAATAAAAGCGGTAAATTGGTGACGAAAATGACGGCGATTAATTCGATATGTCCGGGGAGAGCAAAGGTTAAACTGAGACTTAAGGCTGTCATCCCCAAAACGATTAGGAAAACAATCAAAGCGATCGCACCTAATCCAGCTAAACTGGGCAATCCTGCTCCTAAAAAGGCACTAGCGGCCACGATCGAGGCGGTTTGGATGAAACTGAGGGCGATAATATAGATGGTAGAAGCGGCCACGATCGAGTAACGAGTGGTTAAAGGTGCTACCAAAAGACGGTTAAGAAAGCCAAATTCTCGATCGAACATTACCGGCAAACCGGCATTTAAGGCCCCGGAAAAAGCGGTAAAGACAATCACCCCGGGGGCGAGAAATTTAGCATAACTGAGATCGTTGCCGAATAGACCCTGGGGAGCATTATAAAACAATGCCCCGAATAAAATCAGCCACATAAAGGGCTGAATTACCCCCGCGATTAGGGTTGAAGGACGACGTTGTAATTGGATAAATAGACGTTTAGTCATGGCCAGAGTTTCTTGCAGAAATTCCCCTAGCACATTTCCCCCATCGTCCACCGTTGCTGCTCTAGTGGGATTGGGGGCTAAACTAGCTTTTAAGGAAGAAGGTGTGATGGTTTGGCTCATGAAATATTTACCTCTAATGCAGTCTTAACGAGTAATTTAGATAGTCAACAGTTTATCAGTGATCAGATGGCTCTCTTGGGGTTCCGGTGAGGGGCAAATCCTCTCGAAGAAAAGGCTTACACTCTACCACTTCTCCAATATACAAGGGGCGTAAGCCCTGGAGGAAAAGAATGTAAAGATTTATTAAATTGTAATTTTTAATACAACGCGGGGGGGGGAGTGTGTAGGCTCTGTAATGTTCTGTTTGCTTGTCATTGTTTTGGGTTGCCCGATCGCTTAACCCAAATCGAAATGTCAGGCGATCAAATCATCTACTATTAACCCTTTTCTTTTCATGAAAATAAAACAACTCTGCTTTGTCTCTGGAGTTGCCCTGGCGACTCTGGCAACGGCTGGTGCGGCACAGGCTGCTTTGGTGGTCGTACCCCCCGGCTTGAATCCGGGCGACCAGTTTCGCTTGGTGTTTGTCACTTCTGGCACACGGGATGCAACAAGCTCCAACATCAACGACTACAATACCTTTGTTACCAACCAGGTCACAGGAAGCGCTCTTGCTACGGAATTAACAAATGCAGGATTTAACCTGGGTACTATCACTTGGAAGGCGATCGGTTCTACTCCAACAGTCGCTGCTCGTGATAATACGGGTACTAATCCATCGAGTACGGGTGTTCCGATCTATCTCATAGATGGCAACCGAGTCGCCAATAATAATGCCGATCTCTGGGATGGCAGCATCCAAACCCCTATCAATCGCACTCAATCTGACACCGTTCTTAATGATCGTGTTTGGACGGGAACCAACAACTCGGGACTCCCTGAATTCAACCCATTATTTCCCCCGGGTCAATTTTCTTTGGGAGGGGCTAATCCATTTAGTTCCATAACCAATGGTCAGTCAAATTCAACTTCATTGTGGGTTGACGACAAAGTAACCTTTGGTAAAAACGCCCCTCTTCCTCTGTATAGCATCTCCTCCGTGCTGACAGTTCCGGCTCCAGCAGTCAGTGTCCCCGAACCCTCTAGCCTTCTTGGTTTTATCACCCTGGGCGGCTTAATGCTAGGGAGTGCTGTTAGCAAAGCGAGAAAATAATGTTACAAGGGAGAGGAGACGCAGGTTTCCTCTCTCTTTTTTTTGGGGGGGGGTTTTGATACCTTGGAGAAGTCAGAGCCTACATTTCATCGGGGTTTATTCCAAGCGCTCTGAGCCTTTCAGCCAGCCGGAGGGCTTTTTGTTCAGCCTCTTGTTTAGCCAAGCGTTCTTGATTGGCAATTTGCCGTTCTTGAGCAGCGATCGCCTCTGCGTTCATCGCTCTTTCCTCAGCCGTTAGATAGCGATTTCCCGACTGGTCATACCAGTATAACCATTCCCGATACCAAGCAATATGTTCTCCTTTTTCGTAACCCAGAGCCAAGCCAATTTCAGGCAACCAAACTCGATTATTCTCACTTTCTAGAAGTTGATATTTGCCTGAGATTAATTTATATACCTCTAATCTTTGTCGGTTTTTAAATCTTCCCCTTCTGCCACTGAAAGGATTGTATATTGCATAATACAGAATCCCCAGGCTTTGATAATTTAGAAATTTTTCCTCATACTCACTATTATACTTCTCGGAAATTACCTCTAAAAACCAAATCGGCAATATATACTTTTCTCCCCACAAAACATAGCTTAACCGACCTCTTTCTCCTGTATCATGGTTGACTCCAACCGCTAAGAAACCATCGGGGACAAAAGCTGGTTCGTCTGGATTATAATAGACAGCCATATCTACCCCAAAATACCAATCATCTCGACCAGACCAAATTAAGGCTAATAAACTTAGCAGCAGATTGGGAATATCATTCTGTAACTGATTGTCCACTGGAGTTTCATCGGAAGAGGGCAATTCTTCGGCACTGGGAAGAGGGCGATTTTTGTTATAGGTGAGGTTAACCATAGCTCCTGCAAGCGTGGTGTTTAATTACTGCCAATTCTAACAGAAAATTACGGTTTTATATTTCGTTGTTTTTGTGCGATTTCTCAAAGCACTTGCTCAAGACTAGGCTCAAGGCTTTCTTTAATGTCATCAACCTGATTAATTTCTTGGTTAGGAGAGGCACTCAGGCAAGAGGCAAAGGGGAGAATAAATCAGGGGTGCTGTCCCCAAAGCTGGAAAATAATGTCTCAGGGAGAGGAGACACAGGTTTCCTCTCTCTTTTTTTGGGGGGTTTCATGGGAAGATCGGGAAAGAGCTATGGTGCAATCCCGATCACAATGAAACGAGACTCGATATTTTACCGGCTTTTTCAACAATCCCCCTCCCTTCTCTTCGATTTACTCGAAAACCCACCTGCTAATGCCACCGAATACCGCTTTGACTCCGTAGCCGTCAAAGAACCCAAATTCGAGATCGATGGCGTATTCCTGCCACCTGATAATGATAGTAACGGGGTGATCTATTTTTGCGAAGTGCAATTTCAAAAAGACGAACGACTCTATGAACGGGTTTTCGGCGAATCATTTTTGTATTTTTACCGTCAGCGAGAACGATTTACCGATTGGCAAATTGTTGTCATCTATCCCACCCGTAGCCTAGAACAAAGTAACACCCATCCCTACCGAGCGCTCCTCAATTGTCCTCAGGTGCATCGAATTTATCTGAAAGAATTAGGGGAAATTCAGCAGTTACCCCTAGGGGTTGCCTTGATGGTACTCACCACTGTGGAAGAAACCCAAGCACCAGAAAAAGCCCGCTATTTACTGGCACGAACCCAAGAGCAAATTGCAGATACAGAAGCCAGTCGCGCCATAATAGAAATGATTGCCACAATTATGGTCTATAAATTTACTAACTTGAGTCGGCAGGAGGTGGAAGCAATGCTAGGACTACAATTGGCAGATACAAGGGTATATCGTGAAGCCAAGGAAGAAGGACGACTGGAAGGACGACTGGAAGGACGACTGGAAGGACGACTGGAAGGACAACTGGAAGGACGACTGGAAGGACGACTGGAAGGGGAATCTGCCCTGATTTTGCGTCTGTTGCAACGTCGCTTTGGTGCAGTGGATGAGGTGTTGGCTGCCCGAATTCAGGCTTTAGAAATCGAGCAATTAGAGTCCTTGGCTGAGGCTTTGTTGGATTTTACAACCTTAAACGACCTAGTGCTTTGGCTAAATCGCTATGGTCTATAAATTTACTAACTTGAGTCGGCAGGAGGTTGACGCGATGCTAGGACTACAATTGGCAGATACAAGGGTATATCGTGAAGCCAAGGAAGAAGGACGACTGGAAGGACGACTGGAAGGACGACTTGAAGGAGAATCCGCCCTGATTTTGCGCCTGTTGCAACGTCGTTTTGGTGCGGTGGATGAGGTGTTAACTGCCCAGATTCAGGCTCTAGAAATCGAGCAATTAGAGTCCTTGGCTGAGGCTTTGTTGGATTTTACAACCTTAAACGACCTAGTGCTTTGGCTAAATCGCCCCTCGCAACCGCTTAACTAAACTTAGTCAAACCTAAGCCACCTGAAAGGGTGAGTTGGGAAATTTTGATGGCCAAATATCCATCCCTGACGATGGGTGACAAGGGCAATTCTTGTCAGAGGGCAGATAAAAGTTTATGCGGATGGCGAGACTCGAACTCGCAAGGCGTAAGCCACACGCCCCTCAAACGTGCGTGTCTACCAGTTCCACCACATCCGCTTGATTTTAGCTTAACCACTATAGCACAGAAAAAAAATAATCTGCAAGCAAATTTTAAAAATTACTGCCGCACAACCTTCGCGCCACCTGAGTTAGTACGGATAAACCTTTTAGGGAACCTTGAATCAAATGGAAGGCCGGGACAGGACGGATTAACATTTGTCGAGCTAGGGGCAATGGTCGCAGCTGACCTTGATTATCAATTGCCGGGGCTAAATCGGGTAAATCCTGCGTCACCTCGTCGCTAATCACGCGCACAATTGCCACTTTTTGCCCCCGTAAAGCCGCTAAAATCCTTGCTCCTTCCATATCGACCACTTCATAGCCCCCTTGTCCTAAACGTCGTTTTTCCTCGGATCGGCTAATCAGGCGATCGCTGGTTAAACCTTTAACAAGACTATATCCGGTTAATTGGGCGATTTCTGCGGTTATTTCTGGTTCGCACTGCCAATAATTCCCCTTTTCTAGGCCACAACCTTGATAGATTACCCCATCTCCGACTCGATAGCGATCGCTGAGACTGCCCGCTAATCCCATCAGCACAATTTTTCCTGTGAGCTTATTAAGAAATTCTAGAGATAGCTTAGAGACTGGGGAACTGTCGAGGAATTCTGGAGCGCCAAGGTTAATCGGGATAATTTGCGGGGCTAAATCGCCGATTGTCCTTAATCCTCGACGGATTGAGCTATGCTCGGCCCCCCGGGGAACGAGAATAATATCTTCAGGTGTGAGCATGAAATTTTTGAGAAAGTTTCCTAATTAGTCCAGTGAGATGTTATAAACAATAATAGTGAACTAATTAGGAATAATTCTTAAGTAAATAGCCCTGCCACTGACTGGGCGATTGTCTTTCTCACCATGAAAAAGTCTGTCATTCTGCGTTTATCCGAGGTTAACAAGCGTTTTCCCGCTTCTCCTACTCTAGCTGTCGATAATATCAGTTTTAGTTTAACAGAGGGCGAAATTCTCGGATTATTGGGTCCGTCGGGCTGCGGTAAAACCACTCTACTGCGGATGATTGCGGGATTTGAAAAACCATCTCAAGGAGTGATTGAATTGGGAGGGCGAATAGTTGCCGACGAAAAAACCTTTATTCCCCCGGAAAAACGCAATACGGGCATGGTTTTTCAGGATTACGCTCTTTTTCCCCATTTAACCATCGCTGACAATATCGCCTTTGGGTTAAAAAATTCTGGGGAGAAATTATCGAGCAAAGCTATTAACGCCAGGGTGGCGGAAACTTTGGATTTAGTCGGACTGCAAGGACTAGAAAAACGTTATCCCCATCAGCTATCGGGAGGACAACAGCAACGAGTCGCCCTCGCCCGCGCTTTAGCCCCAAAACCCTCTTTAATCCTCTTAGATGAACCTTTAAGTAATCTCGATGTGCAGGTACGGCAACGGTTACGGCACGAGATCCGTCATATCCTCAAAGCGACCGGCATCTCGGCCATTTTTGTCACCCACGACCGGGAGGAAGCAATGGTGATCAGTGACACAATTGCGGTCATTTGTCAAGGAAAATTAGAACAAATTAACAATCCCGAAGCAATTTATAGTCATCCGGCCTCGCGATTCGTGGCCGAGTTTGTCACCCAAGCTAACTTTCTCCCCGCTAGACGGAAGGGGGAACAATGGCAAACCGAGATAGGAGTCTGGGAAATTGCCGATGGTCAAGATTTGGACAAAGGGGAATTGATGCTGAGAGAGGAAGATGTCAAAATTAAACCGGATGAGACGGGAGAGCTGGTTATTTGCGATCGCCAATTTTTGGGGCGGGAATACCGTTATTGTCTGCTAACGGCCACCGGCAGCCAAATCCACGCTAGAACAACGATTAACACCCAATTAGACATCGGTACAAAGGTAAAACTATCGATTATTCCCGATAGCGTCCGTGTATTTGCCGACTGATAAATCACATCTGACCCCTGACTCCTGAATTCCCATCGGTCTCTCCAGCTAATATTGATATCGATCGCGATTGAGGACTAGGGTGGCATTTTTAGCGACAAAATCGATAATTTTTTTAGCCACATCCACACCGGTGGCTGCTTCTATTCCTTCCAAACCGGGAGAGGAATTCACCTCGATAACCACAGGCCCGTGATTAGACCGCAATAGGTCCACACCCGCAACCCGTAAACCCATGGCTTTAGTGGCCCGTATAGCCGTACTGCGTTCCTCTGGGGTTAATTTTATCTTTTCTGCTTTGCCACCGCGGTGAAGATTAGAACGAAAATCCCCTTCGGCCCCCTGTCGCTTCATCGAGGCTACCACTTTTCCATCGATGACAAAACAGCGCAGATCTGCCCCACTGGCCTCTTTAATATACTCTTGTACTAGAATATTAGCCTCTAGTTGCCGAAAAGCTTCAATAACTGACTTGGCTGCTTGGTCTGTTTCCGCTAAGACTACCCCAATACCTTGAGTTCCCTCTAATAATTTAATCACCAGAGGGGTGCCGCCGACGGTTTCGATTAAACCATCGATATCTTGAGTTGCGTGAGCAATTCCCGTCACCGGTAAACCTATCCCTTCCCGAGCGAGGATTTGCAGACAACGCAATTTATCCCGCGACCGAGAAATTGCTTGCGAGTCGTTGGCAGTAAAAACATTCATCACCTCGAATTGTCGGACGACTGCGGTTCCATAGAAGGTTTTTGAGGCGGCAATACGGGGAATAATTGCGTCGAAACTCTCCAAGGGTTTACCGTTATAGACAACCGTGGGTTTATGGGAGGTGATGTTCATGTAACAGCGCAAATAATTGATCACTCGTACCTCATGGCCTTGAGCTTCTCCCGCTTCTTTCAGTCGCTTGGTGGAATAAAGAGAAGCGTCTTGCGATAAAATAGCGATTTTCATAAATTTTCGCTTAAATATTGCTTTTACAACTGAATAGCTCCTTATTTCCCCATATTGACTTTTTTTGCTGGCAACTCATAAAATTTCTGTTCTCGATCGAAGTCCATCGATCATTATGGCGCTGACAGTTCCCCTTGAACAGTTAAGTTAAATGAAAGGTAAAAAAGATCAAGCTTAAGACTAGATTTATTTTTGTCGTCAGGCTCAGTTTAAGTTATAGTTTTAAGTACCTAAGCAAAATTAACTACACATTTCGATAAAGCTTTTGCCTTTTGCCTATCCTAACCAAGAAATTAATTTTACACGACTACTTAAGTATTTAATTGACGAACAAAGACTAGAGAAGGAGCAAAGGGAAAAAATGTCAATTAATCAATACAATTTTGTTACGGTTTTGCTACTAGGGATGATCGATCGTTTAGAATGATAAGGTGATCAAAGATAATAATTATGACTTTACTAGCGAAATCTTTAGAGGAACTGACGGACTGGGTAAAAGACCAGGGACAACCCGCTTATCGGGGGAAACAATTACACCAATGGCTATACGAAAAAGGGGTGCATTCTTTGGCGGATATTTCCGTATTTCCCCAAGAGTGGCGCAGCAAGATGGCAGACTATCCTATCGGTCGTTCCCTCATAAATTATCGCAGTGTAGCACCCGATCGCACCCGTAAATATCTGCTAAAACTGGCGGATGGTTTAATTATCGAAGCGGTGGGAATTCCCAGTGAAAAAAGATTGACAGTCTGTGTTTCTTCGCAAGTGGGCTGCCCGATGGCCTGTGATTTTTGTGCCACGGGAAAAGGGGGTTTTACTCGTAATTTAAAAGCACATGAAATCGTTGACCAAGTGTTAACAGTACAGGAGGATTTTCAACAGCGAGTTAGTCATGTGGTGTTTATGGGGATGGGGGAACCTTTATTAAATATTCCCGAAGTGGTGACAGCGATTCATTGCCTTAATAAAGATATGGGTATCGGTCAGCGTTGTTTAACTATTTCGACGGTGGGATTACCCCATAAAATCAAGCAACTAGCGGCACATAATTTGCAAGTAACTTTTGCTGTTAGTCTTCATGCTTCTAATCAACAAGTTCGAGCTAAATTAATCCCCAGTGCCGACCATTATCCCCTAACTAATCTGATCCAAGACTGTCAGGAATATGTTCAAATCACGGGACGAAGGGTGACATTTGAATACATTCTTTTAGCGGGAGTGAATGATTTACCCGAACACGCAGGGGAATTAGCCAAACTGGTGAAAGGTTTTCAATCCCACGTCAATCTCATCCCCTATAATCCTATTCAAGAGGTGGATTATCAACGGCCTGATGAAAAAAGAATTAAGGCTTTTAAAACTATTTTAGAACAGGAAAAAGTCGCCGTTACTGTCCGTTATTCCAGAGGTTTAGCGACCGATGCGGCCTGTGGACAATTGCGAGCGAGCATCATGGTCAAATAAACTTGATTTGTTCACTACTCTATCATCAGTTTTCTCTGTTATAATTAGAGTAACAGAGGAGTGTTGGTTGTGTTGTTTGTTAATAATTGTAAAATTTAATCAAGATCGGGATGGTTATCGAGTAACACCTCAACGGTGGGGGCAAGTAACTGTTAAGTCTGCTTCTTTAACTAGCGGTTTTGGTTATCCCGTTGCGGAATTTTTTCAGAGAAGTAGATTTTAGTACTTGTCAACCGCAGTAACTCGACTGTTGGTGATTTTTTCGAGTTCGGGGGTAAGGATCATGAAAAGTAAAATATTAGCAATTGCAGCTTTAGGAACTTTAGCGGTTTTTAATTGTTTTTCTGGGGTAGCTTATAGTCGACCGCTACTTGTCGGCCAAGAATCAACCACACCCACCTTGATGGTAATTGATGATGAGGAGATGGCACAACTTCCTGTGCCTGTTCGTGATTTTTTGCAGCTTTACAAAGCGGGTAATATTGATGGGGCGGTCGATTTTTGGAGGGATAGTGCGATCAAATTTATATCACTACATTCAGATTCAAGTGAAAAAGATCGAAAAGATGCCTTAGATAAAATTAATCAACAAATTTCTATGGTAAAAAGTGTTTTGAAGGTATTCAATCAGGAGTACGGTTTCTGTAAAGACTATACGGTTCTGCAAGAATATACTAGCGTTCAAGATACGTATAATATAAAAAGTTTCTTGCTAAGAACTCGACATGAACAAATTTCTCTTTTTTGGAGATTTACTACTATACAAACCCCTAAAGGGACATTTCTATTTTCCTTCCAGGTCAGTACAGATCTGCGAGACATCATCAAGGATGATAAGTAGTACGACATCAATCGACTACACTAGATCAAGGAGGTAGCGTTGCGACTTATCAGCAGGCTGATCTTCAAACAATTAACAGCGATCACTTAATCCCATTCAAGAGGTGGATTATCAACGGCCTGATGAAAAAAGAATTAAGGCTTTTAAAACTATTTTAGAACAGGAAAAAGTCGCCGTTACTGTCCGTTATTCCAGAGGTTTAGCGACCGATGCGGCCTGTGGACAATTGCGATCGAGTGTCATGGTACAATAAACGGCCGTAAATCGGCCATTAACTAGGGTTGGCTGAATAAATCTAAAAACCTTGTTGGGTAAGACGTTTAGACTTTTGGAAAATCAAAAAGTGCCAGCCATTGGAGGGATCGGGGGGAAAATTCAGGGACTTTTTCCCTGAAAATTAGGTAATTTACCAGATGAAAATGGGTACAACCCTACACCCTACACCCTACACCCCACACCCTGGCCTCACGAGAAACTTTTTGCCGCAAACCCTAACTAGATTGCTAGTCTCCCCGCTAGGCTAAACTAGAGAACTATAACATCAATGTAGGAGCCATTTCGATGCAAAGTCTCTCTAGTGCCAAAGAAAATCGCCTTTTTGTCTATGAAGTCGTCGGTTTGAGTCAAAATGACAATACCGATAACCTAGATTATTCTATCCGTAAGAGTGGCAGTGTCTTTTTAACCGTTCCCTATAGCCGCATGAATCAAGAAATGCGTCGGATTACCCGTTTAGGCGCTCGCATCGTCAGCATTAAACCCTTAAACGCAGCCGCGGCCGAGTAGTTGAAAAAATAATTATTGCTAATATCTGTCCCCCGCTCTTGTCCTCATCAGGCCAACCAGGGGGATTTTTAGCATAAATGGGGAAAAGTAGCAGAAATCTTAATAAAAAGTAAAAATGCTGCAAATGTAACAGATTTTAACCAGAGAGTTGACCTATCCTGATGAAAAAGATAAAAGCGATGTCTGTGGTTTTTTTAAGATAACTCTCAATTAGGCCTAGGTGTAGTGTACCGATGGTAGGCTAAACTATGGAACGATTATCGTGACTTGAGTTGGGAGTTATATTTAATGTACAGTCCGAGTACACTAGCGGGAAACCGTTTATTTGTTTACGAAGTGGCGGGTCTCAATCAAAACGACAATACTGACAGCTTGGATTATTCAATCCGTCAGAGTGGAAGCGTGTTTTTCACGGTTCCCTACAGTCGCATGAATCAAGAAATGCGTCGGATTACCCGTTTAGGTGGTCGTATCGTCAGCATCAAACCCTTAAATGGGATTGCCCCCGTAGCAACTGTTTCTAGTGCCTCCACACCACAGCCAATCGCTCAATCATCGCCCGTCACCGAACAGACCAAGAAAAAGGCCATGACCCAAGCGAAAGAAAAAACAGATATCCCCGTCAACATCTACCGTCCGAATCAACCCTTTATCGGCAAATGTATCGAGAATTATCCTCTCGTTGATGAGGGAGGTATCGGCATCGTACAACACGTCACCTTTGACCTTTCTGGGGGCGATTTACGCTATTTAGAAGGGCAAAGTATCGGTATTATCCCCCCGGGGACCGATGCTAATGGCAAACCTCATAAATTGAGACTCTATTCGATCGCCTCCACCCGTCATGGTGATAAATTAGACGATAAAACCGTATCCCTCTGCGTGCGTCAGTTAGAATACCAACACCCAGAAACCAAGGAAACGGTTTATGGAGTTTGTTCCACCCATCTCTGTAATGTAGAGGTGGGTGCCGATGTGGCTATTACCGGCCCTGTGGGTAAGGAAATGCTGCTACCGGGTGATGAAGATGCCACTATCATTATGATGGCCACTGGGACGGGAATCGCTCCCTTCCGAGCTTTCCTCTGGCGGATGTTCAAGGAACAACACGAAGATTATAAATTCAAAGGTCTAGCTTGGTTGATTTTCGGAGTTCCCAAAACGGCCAATATTCTCTACCAAGAAGAATTAGAGAAAATCGCGGCGGAATTCCCCGATAACTTCCGTCTCACCTATGCCATCAGCCGGGAACAGCAAAATCCCCAGGGCGGTAGAATGTATATTCAACACCGGGTAGCCGAACACGCTGACGAAATCTGGAATCTACTCCAAAGTCCCAAAACCCACGCTTATATGTGCGGACTGAAAGGGATGGAAGATGGTATCGACGATGCTATCAGTGGTGCCGCCGCTAAAAATGGCGCTGATTGGTCTGTCTATCAGAAACAACTGAAAAAAGAACATCGCTGGCACGTAGAAACCTACTAAACCAGAAAGGTTCTCTGAAAATTTTTTCGGGTGGGCATTGCTCACCCTTTTTGTCTTGGCTTCGGTTAAGATCAGTTTTTTAAAAGGCCTTTAATAAAGATGAAATTCTCTCGACGCTTTTTTCCTGTTTTCCTTGCCCTCTGCTTACTGTTTATTTTGCTGCCCCGGGCCTGGAGTTTTACTAATAGCCAAAAACAAATTCTGGCAGATTTAAAAACAGCCGAGATTATTTATCTGGGAGAAAGGCACGATAGCCAAGGCGATCATCAGGCCCAATTAGCTATTATCGAGTATTTACAGGCTAATAATCCCCAAATAGCGATCGCTTTTGAGATGTTTCAACGTCCTTACCAAATCTATTTGGATCAGTATTTAGCCGGCAAAATTAGCGAAAATCAGTTGAGAGAAAAAAGTGAATACGACCAACGTTGGGGATTTGATTGGGAATTTTACGCCCCGATCCTGCGCTTGGCCAAGGCGAAAAAACTACCATTGATCGCCCTCAATACACCCACGGAAATCACTAGAAAAGTGGCACAGGAGGGCTTAGAAAGCCTCTCCACCTCAGAAATGACCTACATTCCCCCTAAAAGCGAAATAAACCAGGATAACGAGGAGTATCGTCAACAGATCTTAGCCGTTTATCAGCAACACACGGGGGGCAAAAGCCAGGGATTTGATCGCTTTTTTCTGGCACAGGTCCTCTGGGATGAAACCATGGCCGATGCGATCGCTAAATTCTGGCAAGCTTATCCAGAATATCAGATCATCGTCCTAGCAGGAAAAGGTCATATTGCCTACGGTTACGGCATTCCCAGTCGAGTCCAAAGAAGATTAGGCGATCGCGTCAGCCAGCGCTCGGTTTTCTTGGGAGACGCTCCTCAATCATCACCAGCAGAAACCAAAAAACCCGCCGATTATTTTTGGCAAGGGCAAAATTAAGCCAGTCAGGAGCTAGGAAGCAAGGGATGATAAGCTAAGAAGCCAGTCTTTCAATTTAAGTACCTAAGCAAAATTAATTACACATTTCGATAAAGCTTTTGCCTCTTGCCTATTGCCTCTTGCCTATCTTCACTAGGAAATTTATTTTGCACGACTACTTAGTAGATAATAAGTCTGAAAAACTGAGGCTATTTTATGATTAATTTAACCTGTCAAGATACCGAAACGCTCGATCGCATTTTAGCTGTGACTCGTGCCGTCGGTTGGGGTGGTGCTAAAATTCTCCAATCCTACCACCGCGGTGAACAGGATTTAGCCGTCAACAAGAAGAAAAAAGGCGGACCGGTGACGGCGGCGGATTTAGCGGCAAATAACTATATTTTAGGGGAATTACAAACAAATTTTTCTGATATCGACTTTGGTTATCTGAGCGAGGAAACCCATCAGGGTAATGAAGCTATCCCGAAAGATTGGGTATGGATTATCGATCCTTTGGACGGAACCCGCGATTTTATCAACAAAACGGGAGAATATGCCCTACATATCGCTTTATGTTATCAGGGAAGACCGATCATCGCCGTGGTTGCCCTACCGGATCAAGAAAAACTCTATTTTGCCCAAAAAGGAAAAGGCACTTTTCTAGAAACTAGCGACGGAAATATTACACAGGTAAAAGTTGCCAATAAAGATAAAATTACCGAGCTCTATCTGGTGGTTAGTCGTACCCATCGCGACCAACGTTTTGATAATTTATTAAGCCAAATACCCTTCTTCGGTAAAAATTATGTGGCTAGTGTGGGCTGTAAAATTGCCACGATCCTCGAACAAAAATCCGATGTTTATATCTCCCTATCGGGGAAATCGGCGGCTAAAGACTGGGATTTTGCTGCTCCAGAGTTGGTTTTAACGGAAGCGGGCGGCAAATTCTCCTATTTTGACGGTCAACCAGTGCGCTATAATCGCGGCGATGTGCGGCAATGGGGGGGGATCATGGCTAGTAATGGTCCTTGTCATCAACAACTTTGTCAGTTGTCCACAGCAATCCTCGCCCAAATTGATGCCACTGTCTAATTTCTGCTCTCTTATTCTTTGTGTGATCGGTTTAACTTATATAGGAGCGATCAATCTTTGTGTCCTTTGTGTCTTTGTGGTTCGTCCTAGTCCTTCGCCGGCGGTACTGTATCTTAGAATACATTTTACCCACCAAACCCAAGAGAGCTTAATTTCTGCCCCCCTAACCGAGAATCAGAGATCGGTAGAATGGAAAAAAACCAGATCGAGCAATGTTACGGTTAAAAACTTGGCAAGGGTTGATTTTAGCAGTTCCGATCGCCGCTGTGGTCATCTTTCTGATCGTGGCCGCCAGTGTCCAGATCAATCAATGGGGTTTGAATTGGATTTGGGCAGTTTTTACCCTGATTTTTGTCCCTTGGCGCTTCCTGTTGGTCAAATGGACGCGCCCAGCAGTCGGGGAAATTGAAGCCGCCATCGGGGAAATTAAGGCAGAATTAACCCCTCCTGAGGGTGATTCCGGGGGCAATGTCGAGGAAATTATCGAGAGGATTATCGTCGAGGCCCGCAATGATCGCCCGGTTTGGGAAGATTGGGCGACTTTTTGGCAACGCTGTCAGGATTTGGTCAGTGCCATCGCTCATATATATTACCCCGATGTCAAGTACCCCTTATTAAATATTTACATTCCCCAGGCCTACGGTTTAATTCGGGGAACTGTGGATGATAGCGATCGCTGGATGCAGAATCTCTCCCCAGCCCTGAATCAAATCACCATCGGCCAAGCCTATCAGGCCTACGAAGTTTATCAAAAATTGCAACCCTCGGCCCAGAAACTTTGGCAAGTCTGGAATTGGGCGCAATGGGTGATCAATCCCGCTGCGGCTGTGGCTAAAGTGGCTAGTCAAAAGTACAGCGATCGAGCGGATCAGCAATTATTAGTCAATTTAGGGCAAGTTTTGCGGGAAAATGCCCTGAGAAATCTCTCTCGCCAAGCGGTGTTACTCTACAGTGGCGGCAATCTCGCCCCCACTCTCCCCACCAAGACCAAAATCGCCACCACTACTCTCAAGGAAATTCTCGCCCAAGCTGAACCGATCACGGAAATCGATCGCCAACCGGTTAATATTCTGCTGGTTGGACGCACCGGGGCCGGCAAAAGCAGTTTAATTAATACTCTCTTTCGGGCCGATTTAGCCCAAGTGGATCTATTGCCCAGTACCGATGCCATCCAATCCTACCATTGGCAAACCCCAGAAGGGGACGAGTTAATCCTCTGGGATACTCCGGGCTATGAACAGGCAAATCGGGCTGATGATCGGCAAAAGGTTCTAAATTATGCCAAAAACGCCGATTTATTAATTCTTGTCACCCCCGCCCTCGATCCCGCCCTGGCCATGGATGAGGCTTTTCTTAAAGATTTGCAACAAACTATTGACAATTTACCAGTTATAGTCTGTGTTTCTCAAGTCGATCGCCTGCGTCCGCTGCGAGAGTGGCAACCCCCCTATAATTGGCTGACGGGAGAAAGTCCCAAAGAAGTCAATATCCGCGAATGCTTGCAGTATCGGGCGGAATTATTCGAGGATCTCTGCGATCGCATTTTGCCGATGGTCAGTCAACAGCCGGATAGAGAAGCTTGGGGGGATGAGGAGTTATCAATCGCTTTACTGGGGGCAATTTCGCCCGCAAAACAGTTGCGTTTAGCCCGTTTTTTAGCGGATTTGGAAACTCGAACCCTGGCAGCGGCGAAAATAATCGATCGCTATACTTTACAGATGGCCACGGGACAAGGTTTAACGGCCCTATTAAAAAGTCCTATTCTAGGTTTTATCTCCACTTTAGCCACGGGAAGACCGACTTTAGCCTATCTTTTAGCTGAACAAATTCCTGTGGAACAATTACCAGTAGCGATCGGTAAATTACAGATGGCCTACGAGCTTTATTCTCTCTTGAATCCAGAGAATAAAAGTTTTGATTTATTGGCACTTTGGCCAATACTATTAGAAAATTCTAGCACTGCCGACAAGGAAGCTTGGGCCTGGGGTCATGCTCTGGTAGAATATTGGACAAAGAAGCTATCGATCGAACAGTTCCGGTCAAGTTATCAGGGGTATTTAGAAACGACAAAAACAGGCCTGTAGCCAGATTAATTAAGCTAAAACTTTCTTCCACTTTAAAAGTATAGGAGAGTGGGGAGGAGAGGTTTCTGGGGTTGAGATTTCTGGCCCTTGTACTAAAATTCCTCAGTAGGCAGTTTAAATGCAGTGCAGCTTATACTAAATCCGTTGAGTAATACTAAATCCTGTTTAAAAAGTATAGGATAGTGGGGTGTGGGGTGTGGGGTGTGGGGTGTGGGGAGAAACAATTCATAACTTGAGAGTTAATCACACTATTAAAAAGGGATTTGGTATAACGCACAGAAAACGGGTTTCTCCGAGAAACCCGTTTTCTCCTCATCCACTCATGCAAAAAGGGGAATAAATAATCAGTCTTTAATAACCAGATTTAGTATGACAAAGCATTAGCCTCGATTTCTAGATCACCCATCGATTTAACTCGCTCCCAATCGGTTAAATTATTAATATCTGGGGGATTATTTGTTATATTTATCCTTCCTAAAGCTAGTCTTTCCAGATGCTTTGGCCAGTGCAGAACTACAGTGATATACTAAGGATAACTTGATCAATACTTTCTAGGGAGATTTTGCTATCAATTCCCAGAAAGTATCGAGGTTTAGGTTTTGCGTCCGAGAAAATTAATAATCTGGGGACTAATTTCTTTTGACCAATGTTCTTGGGGATAGTGTTTTGCTTCCGCGAGGGGGATTAATTCCACTCCTGATTTAGTAGCTAATTTTTCAACGGTGACAGAAGATAACCAAGGATCGGCCATTCCCCAGACAAAAAGGATAGGTTTTTCAAAGTTCTCTAAACCTGTCTCAATTTCTGCCATAGTTTTCGATAGGTTTAAATTGCGAATCGTGGCCAGTAAAGCGCGACCCACTGCCGAAGTTTTTAGATAAGGTTGACGGAAAATAGCCAGATCTGCATCACTAATCACAAAACCGCTACCAGTTTCTAAAGTACGATCGACTAATAAGGGGTCTTGAGTTGCCATATCTCCGAGGAAAGGTAGCCCCCATTGTTTCATTATCCAGGGTAATTTGACATCACTGGAGAGGGGAGTATTTAAGATGATCAAACGCTCAATTTTATCGGGATTTTCTAGGGCGTATTGTAAACCGACGGAGGCTAAAAAACCCTGGACAATGAGGGAGATTTTCGGCAATTGGAGAGCTTGAATAAAATCGGCCAAAGCTTGACAAAAAGCGCTAGGTGTGTAGGCGAATTCTCTGGCATCGGGTTTAGCGGATAAACCGGAGCCGATCCAATCGGGGGCAATGGCATTAATGTTATATTCTTCTAAACTGGTCAATAATTCTCGCCAAATATAGCCATGGGCGGGTAAACCATGGAGTAGGATCACGGGGGTTGTATCCGGTTGTTGAGCGGGGTTAACCTGTCGATAAAACCACTTGAGAGAGCCGACTTCGAGAAAACTTTCTAAAATAGCCATGGTTAATGGGGGATTAATAATCATTAACCATTGTCTAACGTCTAGGAACCGATCGCACCGGCAAATTTTCCACCCCAGCAGTTATAGGGAGCTTGCGTCGAGACTTTGTGCTTCTCCGGGGGTTAAGGGTAAATGAAGACCGCATTCTTGTTTTAAACCCTTGAAACGGGTGTCTCGTTCGTTGCTATCATCGGCGGTTAAGGGCCGACTGGAGTGCCAATCGCCGACGGAGACATAACCTAGATCAAAATAGGGATGGTAGGGAAGATCGTATTTAGTCAGATAGTCGTAGATGGTTTTGGCATTCCAGTCAAGGATCGGTAATATTTTGTAACGTTCGCCCTGTTGATTGACCCATTGGAGAGTTTTGCGGTGGTCGGTTTGGTCGCGACGTAAACCCGCTAACCAAGCGGTGGCCTTTAATTCCTTCAGGGCCCGTTGCATCGGCTCCACCTTGCGGATTTTGTCGTAGAGATTGAGGGAGTCGAGATCGTTATTTGACCACAATTTACCGTGGATTGCTTCCATGCGGGCGGGACTGAGGGGAGATTGATAAACTTTCAGGTTTAAATGGAGGCGTTGGCTTAAGTCTTCGGCAAATTGATAGGTTTCCGGGGGAAGATAGCCGGTATCGATCCAAATGACGGGAATATCGGGGATAATTGCGGTGACGAGGTGCAACATCACCGCGGCCTGAATGCCGAAACTGGTACTCATCACCAAACCTTCCCCAAAGGTGGCCGCTGCCCAAGCGACGATTTCCGCGGCGTTAGCGGAGTCAAAACGTTGATTAATTGTAGCGAGGTCGAGGGATAGAGGGTAGGCAAAAGACCGGTCGGCAGTGGTGATGAAGGCAGTTTCTAGGGCCTGTGGATGAGAATTAAGCAAGTGTAAATCTGGCATTCTGGCTAAGATTTAAGGTATTAGTAGCGGCGGATACTGATAGAGTCCAATCTATCCCTGTAATTGGATTATAGCATTGGGCCATCGGCCCGCTCTAGCTATTCCTTTTCCTTTCCAGAGCCTGGTTATTCGATCGAGGAGAATGGAACTATCAGTCCTCAATTGTATCTTAGTCGCTGATTTCAGGATAATTGGACTCTCAGCCCCGCTACTGCTAGAAAAGTTACTATTTAGTAATTCTTTACTTTAAGTTAAGAAACTTATCTAAGGCTAGAACCATATTTGGCGGCCAACGACGCACGCTTTTTACCCAATCAAGGTCTTGATAGCGGGTATCCATGCCGACGGCGGCTACCCAATTGCTTTCCGCTTCTCCCTGTTGTCCTTGGGTCCATAAAACGGCGCTTAAGGCGGCTCTGACATCGGGGAACATGGGGTATTTGCGGGCAATATTCCGCATTTTTTGGACTGCTTCCGGATATCTGCCCAATTCGTACAGGGCCAGAGCCAGATTAGCTTGCGCCCAGGCAAAATTCGGGGCCAGTTGAGTGGCTTGGCGATAGTCTTTGACGGCGGCTTCCCAGTCCCCTAAACCGCCCTCAGCGTTGCCGCGATTGTTATAGGCAAAGGCATCATTGGGATCTAGTTCTAAAACTTTATTATAATCGGCGATCGCTTCTTGATATTTGCCTTCTCCCTCTAAAGCGGTGCCGCGATTGAGGTAGGGATCGGGAGCATCGGGGGCAATGGCGATCGCTTGGTTAAAATCAGCGATCGCATCCTCTAATTTATTGAGACTGACTCTGGCATTGCCGCGATTACTCCAGACGGCGGGATTAGTGGGGAATTTGGCGACTAATTCGGTCCAATAGCTTTCGGCCTGGGCGTAATCCCCTTTTTCTGTGGCTTCTAGGGCTTTTTCGGCGATAACTTCCCCTTCTCTAATCTGTTCTTCGCTAATAGTCGGGCTATCGGCATAAGCCGCTATGGGTAGGGCAAAAAAGAGCAATAGACTCAATACACAAGCGGTGATCCAACGCATAATTACTTCATAATTTGTTACTTAATCTTTTCTCAATCTACCCTACTTAGGTGAACTCTGCTCTAGATAGTCTTGATAGCCTAGTCGTTGAAGATTGCTTTGTTTTTCGAGGACGGAATCGCTGAGGGATTGACGATAGGCGATAACTTGCTCTAAAAGCTCAGCATTACCGGTGGCGAGAATTTGAACCGCTAAAAGTCCGGCATTTTTGGCATTACCGATCGCCACCGTGGCCACGGGAATGCCTGCGGGCATCTGTACAATTGAATAGAGAGAGTCTAACCCTTGTAAAGTGCGCGTGACTACGGGAACCCCAATCACGGGTAAGGGGGTTAAAGATGCCACCATCCCGGGTAAATGGGCAGCGCCGCCAGCTCCAGCGATAATCACTTTTATTCCCCTTAAATGAGCGTTTTTGCCGTATTCAAACATTTTTTCGGGGGTACGATGGGCCGAGACGATGGCGACTTCGTGGCTAATCTGAAAAACCTCTAAAACTGCGATCGCTTCTTTCATGGTGGGTAAGTCGGAATCACTGCCCATAATTACACCCACTAGGGGCGCTGCTGTCACCATAGTTACTAGAAAATAATATTTCCCCTAAATTGTATCGGGATCGATGCCTAATTCTCGCAATTTTTGGGCTAATTTTTCCTTAGCTTGTCGTTCCCTTTCTTTCTCTAAAAGAGCCTGTTCTTTTTCTAAAAGAGCCTGTTCTTTTGCCTGTCGTTGCTGTAACTCAGCTTCAAATCTGTGGGGGGATAGGTGACATCTGGGATAATGTCTAGGGCTGTCATGACTTTTCCCGGTATTTTAGGATTGATTAATTATAGCTTTTTACCACAATTGCACAGATAAGGCGGGGGGGATTTTTGCCCCTAACTTAATCCTATACCTTGACCGATCGCCGTTTCTAAACTAAAGCCTGACTGCAAATAATGATGGGAATTGGTTGCTCCTCACCTTGCAAGCGGCGGCGATCTAACCAGTCCCGCATCTCATGTTGGCTGTATAATTTCTTCAGTTCGCTAAACAAAGCTTCTCCTGTCAGGCTACGGCGCTTAATCAGGTTTAACTCGCGCTTCAGTACAGTGGTAATCGGTTGGCGAAAGGCCTGTTCTAATAGGTTAACCTGCTTACGGATTTCTTCATCCTGAGTGGTTTTAAACAGCAGTCCCAATTCTCGCAAGATGTAGCGCTGTGCTTGAGTCAGAGAACGGCTGTACTCCCGTTCCGATTGGCGGTGTTGGACTTCTTGGGCAAATTTAACCTTGACTTGCATCACTGCTTGGTTGTAATTTTTGGGCAGCGGCAGTGCTGCTTCTTCTGGGTTGGTTTTGAGCATTCCTAAAATGCGGGCAGTATCTTTTGATATGATCTCTCCCCGTTCATCGAGCCAATATAATTGCTGGTAGCCCTTCCAATCTTTGCGGTTAGGATAAGAAGCTTCACAGAAGACAATTATGCCCTTATTGAGAGAAAAGCGAGCCGTTCGGATGCCGTGAGGCAGGTTAGCTATCCGTTCGTATTCAGCCGGATTTTCTCGCTGGATTTGTCTGAGAATTTCTTCCGCTTCATTGAGGTCGAGAAATTCTCCCTCATCTTCAAACAAACTTAATTGATGACTACCACTTTTTTCATAAATCGCATACATAGCCTCTTCGTTAAGCTGTTCCGTTGGGTCGAGAATTGCCGCATCCTCCCCGATGGTTTCGTGAATTTCTTGAATGCGGTTTTTGAGTTTTTGCCGTAATCCTAGATTCCGCTCCAATCCAGTCTCTGGGAGAAAATTAAAGCCGTAAACCACATCATTCTCGCTGCCAATCCGATCAATCCGACCAAACCTTTGAATAAGTCGGACGGGATTCCAATGCAGGTCATAATTAATAATCAGGTTGCCATCTTGTAGGTTTAAACCTTCGGCTAAAACATCGGTAGCAATTAAAGTTTTGATTTCCGACTCTCCCTGTTGAAATTTATAGTATTTGTTGGCTTTAGGGGCAAATCTTCCCACTACCCGCGCCTTATTTTTATCGCCACTGTAGATGACTTCTAGATCGTCTCGATCGCCGTTAGGATTGAGGTTTTGATATAAGTAAGAGGCGGTATCAGCATACTGAGTAAAAATGAGGCACTTGCTATCTTGCAGCGGAGGTTTATTCAACCAGCTTTTAAGGGTTTGTAATTTCGCATCTTTGTCTGGGGTAATTGGCTCAACTAAGTGCAAAATTTTCTCTAGCAATTGGATGTCATGTTCGAGGTGTTTCTGCAATCTTGGGGCATCAAAATCAGCTAGATCATACTTCCCAGATGCCTGACTCAAGGCATCGATAATGTCTTGTTCTTCCCCATTGTTTGGTTCATAGAGAATTGCCTGAGCTTCTTCCCCGGCGGGGATAATTCCTTGGCGTAAAGCTTCTCGAAAGCGTTGATGGACTTGCAGTAATTTCTTAACAGTTTGTTGGAAGGCATAAACGCTAGATTCAAAGCGTTTGAATAACAGGACTCGCATCAGTCCTCTTAAATTTGCTCCCCCAGTTTGTAAACTGAGTAATGGTTCTTGTTTGCGCTTATTTGGTAATACATAATTTCCCAAAACATAACGAGCATAGCAAAGTTCATTTTTACGAGGGTTAGCTGGTTGCTGTTGGCGAGATTTCCCTAAATATTGGCGCAGTTCTTGGTAAAGTCCTTGATAGGTATCTTCAATACTATATTCAATGGTTTGTAGTTCTCTTTTGGGAAAAAACTGATGCTTACCGCCCACAATAACGTAAGCGCGTTGATTTCCGTTTAAATAATCCTTGAAATTGTCTGCATCTACGGGTTTATGAGTCTTGGCATCAAAGCCGTACCAGCGTAAAATGTGGTTGCGAGTGCGCCGGATCAAGATGTTAGATAACAAGTCAGGTAACTGTTTTTCTCCTTTCTCTACTAATCGAAAATACTCTTTTAGATCGGGCGGATCTATGGGTAAATCTGTTTTATCATCTTGATGAAAGAGCCTAATCTGATGGTAAATATCCCAAGCACTTTTATTGCGAGGAGTTGCTGTTAAAAAACAGCATTGTCTCCCAGCTGCTAAAAAGGCTTCGACGATTTTATATCTTTGGGTTGCGGCATTCCGCAGGTTATGACTTTCATCAATTAAGATAAAATCTCGATCTTTGTATTTAAAATCTTCTAATAAAACTCTGATGCCACTGGTTTCATCTTCCCGCAGCAATCCCATCGATAAAACGCGGGCGTTAAGTTGATAAATTTCGTTGTAGCGTTCCCACATTTCCACCAGTGGTGCTGGACAAATAATTAAGGGGCGGGCTTTTTCTACTTGTTCAAAGCGTTTGACAATGGCAGCACCAATAAAGCTTTTTCCTAGTCCTACCACATCGGAAACGAAACAACCTCCATACTCGCGGATGAGTTTAACAGCTTGGTTAACTGCTACTTTTTGAAAGTCTGCTAGTTTCTCGGTAATTTCGTTATCTATCATCATTTCGCTGGCAGTTTCTTCTGTCAATCGATCGCGCACGAGCATATAGAGAGTTTTCATATAGATGTCGTAGGGACGTACTGGCATCATCGCCCAAGACTGTTTTAAAGACTGTATCAGTGTTTCATCAAATTCTGTTGCTTCCTGCCAAAGTTGATTGAACCATTCTGTTAAACTGGCATGATTTTCATTACCGTGAACGATAACATTAAGTTCGGTATTGTGGGAAATTCCTGATAAAGTAAGGTTAGAAGAACCAACGATAGCAAGGCCTTTTTCTTGACGTTCCAAAGGTTGTCCCTGCTGGTTATAAATTGTCCCGTAGTCGAAGATATAGGCTTTAGCATGGAGTCGCCCTTTAGTATAAACTCGCACCTGAAGGCGTTTTTCTTCAATCATTTGAACCAGATTTTTTACTAAGGTTTCTGCTTCATCTGTTTGGTCCATTAGTTCGACGCTGGAACGAATATTGTCGGCGGTTTCTGTTGCCATCTGCTTGCGTTCTGTCCGTTTGGGGTATTCTTGTGCTTCCAGATGGTTTTTAATTAGTTCTAAGCGGCGGTAGCCTTCTGCTAATTGTTCGATGGTTTCCCGGTTGCTGGTGTTGCCAATTAGGAGGCGCATTTGTTGGATGGTGGCGAGACGAGGTGCGATCGCAGTAAAGCCGGAGAGGAAAAAGTAACCGACGGCAAAATGAGCGGCTTCTGAAGAGTGGAGAATTTGGTTGATGTTATCGACTAATTTTTGCTGGCGATTGTCGATGATGTCGTGGGTAGGCATAGTTCGATATCCATAAGAGAATTGTTATATCAATAATGTTTTTTAAGAAAATTTACCCTATATTTACAGCTAAATTTTTAGGTTCTAAGGGAGAATGATGTAATAACATTAGTTGATTTTCTTGTAAGGTTTCGATAGCATAAGCACGTCCTGATGTGTCGCTAAATTCCACTTCAAAAACTGTCGGTTCATAAACTTCTACAATTGTTCCGACTTGTCCGCAATATAATCCTAATTGGGGTAAGTCTTCTAATAAGGCAACTACATCTAAGAGTTTCATTTGATTATCTCCTTAAAGTACATAACAAGTCACTAAGCGGGGAAAGTTTTCGTCATTTCTGATGATCCAAACACTGTGAATAATGGCGGTTTTGTTTTGATGAGTCAGGGGAAAATCAATAACATACTTTTGTCCATATTGATTGATTTTGTCAGGAATAGCATCATAGGTTTTAACTGCTTCTAGGAGTGCATTTTTAAGAAATTGAACGTTATTAATATCTAAGTTTAAGACGGATTTAAAAACCCTAGCTTTATGCTGTCCATCTGAATGATTTAGATTCAGGGCATAACTGGTCAATTTGTTATCATCAATGATGGTATTTTTAGGATTGGTTAATTTCACATTATACTACCTCCTTAATCATTGTCTCTGCTGCCTTGATTGAACTATGATCTATGGCGCTCTCGGTCAATTTCAGAAAATATATCATCGAGTTCTGGTTGATTTTTCCATACTCCAATAAGAGTTTCTAAGTCTTCCCACAATAATTTTTTTTGAATTAAATTATCGGGGATTGACCGAGAAATTTTTACGCCATTAGGAAGAGATAAATCCTCTAATAGCTCGATAGTATTGCCTTTGATAATTCCTTGTATTTTCATGGTAGTTTAGGATAAAGCTTGCTCAACTAAGACGGCAGTTTCACGATCTAGAATAGAGAGAGTTTTCTGAATTAATTCAATCGGTAATTGTAATGCTTGATAAGTTGTTTTTCCATATTATTTTTACTCCTAATTAATGGCATATTCTGTGAATTTTCGTTTAAATGGAGAGTGAAATCCGATGACAATATCTGTTTGAGTAATTCCTAGTTTAACTAACTTTTCAGCTACTGAAATTTCTGTGTTGTTCTGTTGAATATAAACTTTGTTGTTAATAATATCTAAATGTAAAAGACATCCATAAATCCAATGATTATTATGCCAACCAACTTGTACTAATAAATAATGTTTTCTCAGATCGTCAAAGATTATTTCTAGGGAAATTTCACTAGACTGCTGAATTTTAGCTTGTTCTTCAATGAGGGATTTAACTAATTCACTGTAGTTGATTGCCATTCTACGATCTCCTCTCTGTGATATCCCTAGCTGGCATATCCTGATTTTAGCAGGTTTTCCTAATTTTAGCATCTTGTAACAATCTTAAGGTTCACAATCCATACAATGCCGCTACTCTCTCATCTGACGACTGGGTTATTTACCTCTATTTTAACAGATTCGCTGTGATGATTTCAGAAACCCGACTTCTTTAATAATTCGGGTATCTAACCCCCTACAATCCATACAACGCAGCTACTCTCTCATCTATCTCTTTCTCCCATTCTTCACAGTTAACCCCTTTGGCATCTAAGCATTTTTGTACTAATTTGATGATGGGTTCTTTTTCAGATTCAGAGGCGAGGGGGATGGGGATTTTTTCGATATATTGGCGTTTAAATCTTAAATGTCCCCCCAAAATCTGAGGGCTTAATTGATGATAATATTTTAATACCGTTAATGAATTAAGTACCCCCAGAAGATAAAGATCATAAACTGGAATCATAAAGGTTGTATCGTTAATATAAAGACCTTTTTCATCTAAGGAAAAACGTGACTCTTTTGCGATATCTGGAAAAACAATCTTAGGTTTATCAAATTCTGCATAGTAAGCACAAGCGCGTAATTCCCAGTAAAATTTACCTTTATCATAGCGTTTATCTAGTTCGAGCTTCCACTGGTTTAAATGTTCAAAAATGGCAGGATATTTTTTAATATCAATTCCAATGGTAGTAACGATTAGGTATTTATCTTTGTTTCTAATACACCATTTACGCACATCAGCACCTACAGCTAAAGGTTTAATAATTTCTGCACTTTTAGTATCTTTAGCAATTAATTCTGCTCGTTTTGCACCATCAATCACAAAAGCTTGATTAAAACCAGTTTTAATACCATAATAAATTTTTTCATTAACATACTCACCTAAAGTAATACCTGCTGCTGACATTTTATTGATTAAACTTGCCGTAGTAGAATCACTTAATAGCCAATTTTTACCATTTAAAGAATTGTTAGGTAAAACTGTTCCCTGTTCACTAATAACAGTTTTAATATCAGGATAAGGTGATTCTAAAGATTGAACTTGAGTAAATTGAGTATCTTCTTTCATATTTGCTTGCTTCTGTGCAAGAAAAATCATCACTAAAACAGCAGCACTTTCAAATACTGGCAATTCACCAAAATCGGTAATACTGCTCACCTGACAAGTATCAGCAATATGCTCCCTTAACTTCTCCCCATACTTTGCTCGAAACCACTTATTAGAGGAAATAAACGCTAACATTCCCCCAGTTTTAAGTAACTGTAACGCTCTCCCATAAAAGAAACAATATAAATCCGATGTTCCCGTATAAACTTCAGGAAAAACCTTCTTTAAAGTTGGTTTTAAATCTTTAATTAATTCCTGTCTGACATAGGGAGGATTAGCTACCTGAATATCAAAACCTCCTTCTGCTAATACTTCCGCAAACTCTACCACCCAATCAAAACCTTTTGAGATAGCTTCCTTATCACTCGCAATCACAGAAGCACTGCCATGAGTTAATAAAGCAATCTGTTTTTTAACCTCATTAATCTCCTGCTCAAGAGATTGTTTATCACTGCCTAAATGCGCTCTTAAATACTTCGCTTTAGCTTCCCGAAACCGATGGATAAACTCCTCGCGCACCATCCCAGAACCTTGGGGATTAGGAGCAGTTAGACTATCTCCTGTTTCGATTTTAAACTTCAAATTGGGTAGCGGTGGCGGATTGTCTCCCTCATATTCAACCGCTAGGGAAAGCCATAACCTTAAGCGAGCAATATTAACCGCAAAAGGATCGATATCAACTCCATAGATATTGGTTTCAATAATTTCTAATTTGCGCTGATAAACCGTCTTAGAATCAATGCCTTTAGTGGCAAATAAACACTGACGCAAATCTAATAACTCATGCAACATTCCCAATAAATAAGCTCCACTTCCACAGGCAGGATCGCAAACTTTAACCTGTTTTAATGATGCTAAAACTGCCTCTGGATTCTTTAAATTAATAGCATTATATTCATCCACAAAAAGCTCAATCGCTTCTTTGTTTTCAGAATTTAACTTACTGTTTAAATATCCCTTCAATGCTTCCCGACACATGAAAGAAACAATCGGTTTAGGTGTATAATAACTGCCTGATTCATGTCTCCCAGTGACTAATTCTTCAAACACTTTTCCCAACATTTCTGGATCAACTGCTACCTCCACATCAAGGGGTGTACTCTCAGTCACCGTGAAATTAAAATTACTAAAAAGTTCATGAAAAATAACATCGATCGCCTGATCGGGTACTATTATCTTAGGATTGCGATCATCTTCATCTTGTTCAAATAATCCGCCATTTAGATAGGGAACTGTGCCGATTATTTGCCGAAGAAAACCACCGTTATTGATACCAATAATATCCGTTTGTTGGGGATTATTTAGTCCCGTAAAAAACAGATGAGTCAGACGATCTCTATAAAAGTTTTTGTCCGATTTACTGTTATCATTTCGATAATCCTGCCATAATGTTTCTAGATAGTCTGTTTGTTCGTTAAACTTCAGCCAACCCTTTTTCTGGATAAAAACAATAAACATCAGGCGATTAAATAGCTTCTGAGTAAATAGTCTTCTCTGGTCAGCATTAGGGAGAGTTTTGGTAATTAATTGCTCAACTTTTTCAAAGACCGAGCGATACTGTTCAAAAAATTTCTTAGTAACTTTCTCAACATCAAAAGCTTCATCATGACGTTCCTGAATCGCTAAAGGAGACTCGGAACTAATATTATCTAAATCTAGTAAACTTAGGCGTTCTGTGGCGGTTCGTAACTGTTCTCCCGGACTGACTTTAATGCGTCGAAAAACTTGGCGTTTTTCTTGTTTAACATCATATTTAACATTAAGAAAATGCCACTTTTCTTGGTTAGAATCAGAGAAAATAAAGAGCGCGTAGGGATAGTCTTTTAGCAGTTGAGTGACCACAAGACGCTCTAAATTGAGCGGCAGTTGATTGGAGTTGAGACGAGCATAAATAACCCGAAAATCTTCCCCCCCAGAAGCTAACAAGATTGGATCTTCTGCTAATGCTTCTACTGCTTTCTCTGTCCAATTGCGTCGGGACAGGGTTTGATTTTCTCGCTGGTAATTTAACTCAGACCAGAATAATTTTTTGAGCGTATCCAATCCTCTCAGGGATGAAAGAAGGTCATAAACTGACTGCCGAAGTTCAATATCACTCATAACTTTTTACATGACTTCTCATTTAGGTTTACTTTCTCTAAGTAGCTGGTTATAAATCCCCCCTTGATCCCCCCTTGATCCCCCCTTAATAAGGGGGGTGTGTGATTTTAACATCTGACTACTTAGGACTTTTGCCACTTCAGTTAAATTGTATCGGGATCGATGCCTAATTCTCGTAGTTTTTGTGCTAATTTTTCCTTAGCCTGACGTTCCCTTTCTTTCTCTAAAAGAGCCTGTTCTTTTTCTAAAATAGCCTCTTCTTTTGCCTGTCGTTGCTGTAATTCCGCTTCTTGAGGAGTGGGGACTAATTGACCATCGACGGTAAAATAACGCAGTTTACGGTCAAATATCCCTAAATATAATCCTAACTGTTCACTCCATAGATAACCCTGTTCATTGGGAGAAATGGCTTGATATTGTCCCTCAATTAGTCTAAATCCCTGCAATTCTAAACTATTAGGATCGAACCAAAAATAATTAGGAGTGCGAAAGATATTCTGATAGAGAATTTTCTTGTTATTGCGGTCAATATTGGCCGTAGAATCGGAGAGAATCTCGACAATTACATCCGGATATTTACCCTGTTCTCCCCAGACTACCCAACTTTTGCGGGGACGTTTTTCGGTATCTAAAACCACAAAAAAATCGGGACCCCAGAAATCGCGCTTTTTTAGTTGTTCTTCGTTGTAGTAGATGGTTAGATTTCCCGAAGCGTAGTAGTCACTCCTCTCGCGCCATAATAATTCTAGACAACTAAGGAGAATGATGATCTGTTGCAGGTGTAGATCACTTTCCACGGGTGGTTCATCACTCCATAAATCTGTGGGGGCACAGGTAACTTCTGGGATAATGTCTAGGGCTGTCATGACTTTTTCCCGGTATTTTAGAGTTAATTAATTGTAGCTTTTTCCCACTACTTTAGAGATGGTGCTGGGGGATTTCTGCCCCTAACTTAATCCTACACCCTTGACCGATCGCCTTCGGCACTTTATCCTAGCGCCATGGGCAAATATGTTAAAACTTCTATACAATAGCGCCAATAAGCCCGATAACAACGATGACTGAAACCCTAATTCAACCCGCAACCCTAGTAGAACTCTTACGTTACCGCGCCACGACACAACCAGAGGGCCATGCTTACACTTTTCTTATCGATGGTAAAAAAGAAACCCCACCTTTAACCTACAGTGAACTCGATCGCCAAGCAAGAGCAATCGCCGCCTATTTGCAAAAATACCAGGCCCAAGGAGAACGGGCCCTGTTACTCTATCCTCAAAGTTTAGAAGTAGTGGCCGCTTTTTGTGGTTGTCTCTACGCGGGAGTGATTGCCATTCCCGTCCCCCCACCGGAATCGGGACGACTTAAGCGCACTTTGCCCCGTTTACGGGCAATTGTCAAGGATGCTAATGCCACCTTTGCCCTAGTTACCGAAAGTATTTTGACTCTTATTGAAGGTGTTAAAGAAGAATTCCCAGAATTCGACCAAATGAAGTGGATTACTACCGAAAGTATTGATATTTCCCTAGCGGACCAATGGCAAGATCCCCAGGTGGATAAATCGGCGCTTGCTTATCTGCAATATACCTCCGGTTCGACTAATATCCCCAAGGGGGTGATGCTAAGTCATTTTAATCTGATGCACCATTGCGGTTACTTGCAAAAAGCTTGTGGTTACGAACCGGATAGCGTTACCCTCACTTGGATGCCCTATTTTCACGATTACGGGTTAGTCGAAGGTATCACCGTCCCCCTCTACAACGGGACACCCTGCTATCTCATGTCTCCCTTTGCTTTTATTAAGCGTCCGATGCAGTGGTTAAAAAATATTACTAAGTACAAAGTTACTCATAGTCAAGCCCCCAACTTCGCCTATGATCTTTGTACTCGCAGGATTAAAGCTGCCGATTTAGCGGAATTAGACCTTAGTAGTTGGCAGGCCGCGGGAAATGCCGCCGAACCGATTAATCCGAAGGTAATGGCCAAATTTGTCGATACTTTTGCAGATTACGGCTTTTCTTGGTCAACTTTCGCCCCTGCCTACGGATTAGCTGAATATACCCTCTTGATTTCCAATAAACCCAAGGGAACCACCCCAATTATCACCACTTTGGATGCAACCGCCTACGAACGCGGTAAAATTGTCCCTGTAGGTTCCGATCGAACCACTGGAGTTAGATCCGTCCCCAGTTGTGGTCGTCGCGTCTGTGATACCCGTATAGCTATGGTTAATCCCGATACTTTCACCCTTTGTGCAGCCGATGAAGTGGGCGAAATTTGGGCCAGTGACCCCAGTATGGCCGCTGGATATTGGCAACGGGAAGACGCAACTAAAGAAACTTTTCAAGCTTATCTTGCTGATACAGGAGAAGGACCGTTTTTACGCACAGGAGATTTAGGTTTTCTTCTCGATGGGGAATTACATATCACGGGACGGATTAAGGATTTAATTATTGTCCGTGGCAGTAATCATTATCCCCAAGATTTAGAATGGTCAGTACAGCATCTTAATGAGGTTTTTCGTCCCGATTATGGCGCAGCTTTTTCCATTGAAGATAACGGTGAGGAACAGTTAGTTATTGTCCAGGAATTGGAACGTCGCAGCGGCGAATTAGATACGGCCAAATTAATTGCTGATATCCGTCAGGAAATCGCCGAAGAACACGAAATTATGACCCATGCGATTGTCCTGGCTAAATCGGGAACAATTCTCAAAACTGCCAGCGGCAAAATTCAACGTCGCGCTATTAAACAGAATTTTCTCAATGGTAATATGAGTATTATCGATGCTTGGTCAGAAAATCCTCAGTTAGTTAGTAAATTTGATCGCTCTAATTCTGCAACAGAAGCATAGTTTTTTGGGTGGGCAATGCTCACCCGATCGAGGATAACTAATCGTGTTAAGATTAGGTTAGGGATTAAAGTTAGGGAGAAAGCTAGAGTAAACGCCCAAAATTTCACATTTACAAACACTTTATACCATGATGTTGAGAGAGCCGACTATTTTGCTTGTATATATATTGGATGTATGAGTAAACAGGATAAATTATTGATTAAAATTCTTTTAGGTAATTCTGATGCTAACATTCCCTTCGAGCAACTTTGTCAACTACTGAGGAAATTAGGATTTGATCAACGAATAGGAGGAAGTCATCATATTTTTACTAAAGAAGGAGTTGAATAAATTTTAAATCTGCAACCCAAACAAGGAAAAGCCAAAGTCTATCAAGTTAAGCAAATTCGTAGTCTGATTTTAAAATATAAGTTAGGATATCAAGATGAAAATTCGTTATGAACTGATTATTTACTGGAGTAATGAGGATCAACTATTTATCGTTGAAGTTCCAGAACTGGCAGGATGTATGGCTGATGGAGAAACTTATCAAGAAGCTGTGCAAAATGCTGAAATCATTATTCAACAATGGATTGAAACAGCACAGGAATTAGGCCGAGAAATTCCTGAACCTAAAGGACGTTTATTATTTGCTTGAACAAGCACACGAATATGTAATACTAAATCCAGTTATTAAAAACTGATTATCTATTCTCCCCAACCCCCCCCGATGTCGGGGGGTTGGGGGGGTTGCCTTTTGCATGAGTGCCTCTGCTGATATGTAGCTTATACTCAACAGATTTATTATGATTGGTACTCAACAGGAATTATCTAGATTTACAAAATATTTAAATGATCAGGACTCCAGGAATATAATACTAAATCCCCATTTTTTTTGAACAGAAAAAGTAAGGGCGAAGCATTCGGATAGGAAATCTACGGTTTCAGCGATAGGTTATCGCTCGAATGCTTCGCCCCTACGGGACCCTTGACTTGTGGGGAAAGGTAGAAATTAATAGGCAAATAATCCCGATATTAATAAAAACGTCGGCCAGATTAAAAACAGGAAAATTAATCAATCGAAAATCGAGAAAATCCACCACATAACCAAACAAAAAGCGATCAATGCCATTGCCGAAAGCCCCTGCTAAAATAAAACCGTAGGCTAATTGTTCCCAACGATTTAAATGCGGTCCAAAGTAAGCAAAAGCCATTAATCCCAAACTAACTAATAAGGATAGCCATTTTAGCCAACCAACACCGCCCCGAAAAGCACTAAAAGCCGCCCCAGTATTAATCACATAGGTAAAATGAAAAACCCCCGGAATAATCGGGAAAGTATCACCAATTTGCTCAAAACTCTGCACGGTTATATACTTAGTTAATTGGTCTAAAATTAGACCAAGCACCGCCACTATCCAAAACCAGCGATTCTTTTTTAACATTGGCTGTGGCATCAATAAAATAATAATTTACGGAAGAAAAAGGCAATAATTGCCACCACACAAATTACTACTAACTGCCCTAAAAATGGCCAGACTGAATAATTCATAAATAGGGTGGGCAAACTATCGGGAAAGGTGATTTGACCGGCTTGGGGCTGAAAAATCGACAATCCCAGCATATATAATAAACCGCACAGATGAATCACTAACAAACCAGCAAAAGCACTTAAAGCCAGAGTTTCTATCTTGGCCCGCCAGCGAAAAGCCAGCCAACCACACAGCCATGCCCCCGGCATAAAGCCTAAAATATAGCCAAAACTGGCTTCTTTCAGATAACCCATTCCCCCACCCTGGGCAAACACGGGCAACCAAGTTAAACCGAGAAAAATATAGGCCACCTGGGCGAGAAGCCCGGCATTTTTGCCCCCTAGACAGCCCGTTAACAATACTGCCCCAATTTGGTAAGTTATGCCCAATTTTTGCGAAGATAGACCCGCAGCCGACCAACTAGCTAGGCTTACTGGCACAAATGTACTAAAAATTGTCAGCAACAAACCAATCAAAGCCCAGAGTAACTCATTGGGAACCGATACGGAAGCGCGCCGCGGCGGAGATTCTCGTCCTCGACGTGATTTAGGTTGCCTGTTGGGGTTGGTATTCACCGGGGATGGGGGCCTCTCCTCCTATTAAACTAAGATCAGCCAACATCGCCTGATCCTGTTGGGGGGGTTGTCCTAGAGTGGTCAAATAATGCCCAATCAGCATAGCATTAATTCCCGATTTTAGCCCCAGATTTTGCAATTCTCCCATCACCGCCTCTCGTCCCCCGGCATAACGGAGGATTTGTTGGGGTAAAATAAACCGGAAAATAGCGATCGCTTTTAGGGCAGTCAAGGGATCCAGTTTGGGTAAATGACCTAAAGGGGTGCCACTTCTGGGGTTTAATAGGTTAATCGGCACGGATTCCACTTCTAATTCCGCCAGGGAAAAAGCTAAATCGATACGATCGGTCCAACTTTCCCCCATACCGATAATTCCGCCCGTACAAGCCTGAATTCCCGCCGCTTTCAGGTTTTTTACCGTTTCTACCCGATCCTGCCAACTGTGGGTGGAGACGACGTTAGGATAAAAATTCTCGGAAGCCTCCAGATTGTGATTATAACGGGTAACTCCGGCTTCTTTTAAGGCCTGGGCTTGGGGGAGGGTTAACTCTCCCAGGGCGCAACAGGGTTTAATCTTGGCCGTTTCGATGATTTCTTGAACTGTGGCCAGTATTTCCTCGAATTCCTGCGATTTAGGGCTATTGTACTTTAATCCCCGACCTTGACTAACTAAACAGAAGCGTTTGGCCCCCGCTTCGGCTGCCGCTTTCGCATGGCTGACGATTTCCTCGCGACTTTTTAAACCGTAGATAGGCGAATCTTGACCGGGATGGTGGGCGGATTGGGAACAAAAACTGCAATTTTCCGAACAACTTCCCGATTTTATGTTGATAATGCTACATAAATCCACCGTATTGCCACAACAGGCCTGACGAATGAGATCGGCAGCCTCACATAAGCTGAAAATATTTTCCTGACCTTCGATCGCAGTTAAAGCTAGGGCCTCTTGCTTACTGAGTCGATCGCCGGCGATAATCTGATTAGCCCTAGTCTGTAACCAGTTTTTTAAGGCTTCTCCCTCCACGGGGATAGATTGAGTAGCGGTGTGTGTAGAGACTTGTACCACGTCGTTTATGCTCTAACTAAGTTAGGCTCATCTTATCATTATTCAGTTACCGAGGAAAGATTAATAAAAAACTTTAGAAAAAAATACCCTTTTGTGCTAGACTACCCGCAAAAGTTATCTTGTCTCCGATTTTATGAAAGTTATTCCGACGGAAATTCCTGATGTTTTAATTATTGAACCGCAAGTTTACGGAGACGATCGAGGTTTTTTCTTGGAGAGTTTTAATCAGAAAGATTTTCGAGAAAAAACTGGGGTTAATACCACTTTTGTCCAGGATAATCACTCTATGTCCTTAAAAAATGTCCTGCGAGGATTGCACTATCAAATCCCCAATCCCCAGGGTAAACTGGTGCGAGTAGTGAGCGGTAGTGTTTTTGATGTGGCAGTGGATGCGCGTCAAAGTTCCCCCACTTTTGGGCAATGGGTAGGCTGTATTTTAAGTGCGGAAAATAAACGTATTTTCTGGGTTCCTGAAGGTTTTGCCCATGGCTTTCTAGTCCTCTCCGACCGAGCAGAATTTCTCTACAAAACCACTAATTATTATTATCCCCAATACGAAAAAACTATTTTATGGAATGATGCCGATTTAGGGATTGATTGGCCCCTAGAGACTCCGCCGATTCTCTCCCCTAAAGACCAAGCTGGACAACCCTTTAAATCCGTGGAAGTTTTCCCCTAAAGACGATGAAAAAAGTTTTATTAATTGGTGCTAAAGGTCAAGTAGGACAAGAGTTACAAGTAACTTTACCGCAGTTAGGTGAAGTTATTAGTATCAGTCGAGAAGAACTAGATTTAACCAACTCGGAAAAAATCGGCCAGTTAATTAGGGAAATTCACCCCGATTATCTGGTTAATGCCGCCGCTTATACGGCAGTGGATAAAGCCGAAACCGAGCCAGATTTAGCCTATTCTATCAATGCTACAGCCCCAAAAATCATGGCGGAATCTGCCGAAAAAATTAAAGCTAAATTTCTCCATATTTCCACCGATTATGTGTTTGATGGTCGAAAAAATACCCCCTATCTAGAAACCGATCTAACTAATCCTTTAGGGGTTTATGGACAATCAAAGTTAAGGGGAGAAGAGGAGATTAAAACTGTTAATTCTCAGGCAATTATCCTGCGGACTGCTTGGGTTTACGGCAGTTATGGCAAAAGTAATTTTGTTAAAACCATGCTGAGATTAGGCAAGGAAAGAGAGGAGTTAAAAGTAGTTGTTGATCAGGTGGGAAGTCCCACTTGGGCAAAAGATATCGCCGCGGCAATTACTCAGCTTTTAATTAATGCCGATAATCCCGCAGGAATCTATAATTTTACTAATAGCGGTGTCGCCAGTTGGTTTGATTTAACTAAAGCAATTTTTGAGGAGGCAAAAATAAGCGGTATTCCCCTAAAAATTCAGAGAGTAATTCCGATTACTTCTGCTGAATATCCTACCCCGGCGGTGCGTCCGGCCTACTCGGTTCTTTCCGGTCAAAAAATCTCGCAAGAATTGGGTTATATTCCTCCCTATTGGCGGGATTCTCTCAAAGCTATGCTCAACCAACTATTTAATCTTTAAAACTATGAAAGCACTAATTTTATCCGGTGGTAAAGGTACGAGGTTACGTCCCCTAACTTATACCGGGGCAAAACAGTTAGTTCCCGTTGCCAATAAACCGATTTTATGGTATGGAATCGAGTCAATTGTGGCCGCAGGAATTACCGATATTGGCATTATTATCAGTCCCGAAACTGGGGAAGAAATTCGTCAGACCACGGGCAGTGGTGAACAGTTTGGAGCTAAGATAACTTATATTCGTCAAGACCAACCGGCGGGATTAGCTCACGCGGTTAAAACTGCCCAATCTTTCCTAGGAGATTCCCCCTTTATTATGTACTTGGGTGATAACCTAATTGAGGATGATTTATCGCCCTTTTTAGACTCTTTCCACAAACAGTCCCTTGATGCTTTAATTCTCCTGCGAAAAGTGTCTAATCCTAGTGCTTTTGGGGTGGCAAAAGTAGATGAAACCGGCAAGGTTTTATACCTAGTCGAAAAACCCAAAGACCCCCCCTCAAATTTAGCTTTGGTGGGGATTTATTTTTTTGCCCCCACCATTCATCAAGCGATCGCATCTATTCAACCTTCGGGCCGGGGTGAGTTAGAAATTACCGACGCTATCCAAGAATTAATCAATCAAAATAAAGCAGTAGAAGCCAATAAACTACTGGGTTGGTGGTTAGATACGGGTAAAAAAGATGATTTATTAGAAGCCAATCGGATTATCCTTGATACCAGTCTAGAAATCGCTTTGCGGGGAGAAATTGATGCTAATAGTCAGGTGATCGGACGGGTACAAATTGGTCAGGGTAGTAAAATTATTAATAGTACCATTCGCGGCCCTGTCATTATCGGAGAAAATTGTCACATTGAGAATTGTTTTATCGGTCCCTATAGCAGTGTGGCTAATGGAGTAAAATTAATCGATGCCGACATAGAACACAGTGTTATTCTCAAAGATGCCACGATTATTGGCATTCATCAGCGCATAGTTGATAGTGTTATCGGACGACGGGCAAAATTAGAAATCGCTCCCCAACGTCCAAAAGCTTTACGCTTTATGATCGGGGATGATTCCCATGTAGAATTAGTGTAGTTATCAGGGATTAACTACCCCTTTAATTAGGGTTTGCGGCAAAAAGTTTTTCCTAGGTGTAGGCTGTAGGATTTTACCGATTTTCAGGGAAAAAGTACCTGAATTTTCCCCCCAATCACTCCAATCCCTGGCACTTTTTGCTGGGAAACAATTCTAAAAGCCTTATCCAACAAGGTTTTTAGATTTATTCAGCCAACCCTAACTATGTTATAATCAAGAGTCCGACCTATTTTACCGTTCTAGAACTATGACGCAACAGTATCGCATTACCCTACTACCCGGCGATGGCATCGGGCCGGAAATCCTCGCTGTCACCGTAGAGATACTGAAAGTCATCGCTAAAAAATTTGACCTCCAGTTTGACTTCCAAACCGCTTTAATTGGAGGGGCAGCCATTGATGAAACCGGCAATCCCCTCCCCGAAGCAACCCTGAGCGCCTGTAAAAATAGTGATGCTGTTCTCTTGGCCGCTATCGGGGGTTATAAATGGGATAATTTACCCCGGCAGCAAAGGCCAGAAACGGGATTATTAGGCTTAAGAGCTGGCTTAGGTCTTTTTGCTAATTTGCGTCCTGCCACCATTTTTCCGCAATTAATCGACGCTTCTACTCTCAAACGGGAGATTATCGAGGGAGTGGATATCATGGTCGTCCGGGAATTGACCGGGGGTGTCTACTTCGGTCAACCGAAGGGGATTTTTGAGACGGAAACGGGAGAAAAATGCGGTGTAAATACCATGGTTTACTTGGAGTCGGAGGTGGACCGCATCGCTAAGGTAGCCTTTGAAATTGCCCAAAAACGCGGCAAGAAACTCTGTTCCGTCGATAAAGCTAATGTTCTTGATGTTTCCCAACTCTGGCGCGACCGGATGACGAAAATGGCTGCTAATTATCCCGATGTGGAACTTTCCCATCTCTACGTCGATAACGCAGCCATGCAGTTAGTCCGGGCCCCCAAACAATTTGATACTATCGTCACGGGCAATTTATTCGGTGATATTCTCTCCGATGAAGCGGCCATGTTAACCGGTAGTATCGGAATGTTACCCTCCGCTAGTTTGGGGACTGCTGGGGTGGGAGTTTTTGAACCCGTCCACGGTTCGGCCCCGGATATCGCCGGCCAAGATAAAGCCAATCCGATCGCCCAGATTCTCAGCGCTGCTATGATGTTAAAATATGGGCTAAATCAGCCTTTAGCGGCAGCAGCACTGGAAAAAGCCGTAGAAAAAGTCTTAGACCTCGGTTATCGTACCGGAGATATCTTCTCGGAAGGTATGACCTTAGTGGGATGCCAAGCTATGGGCCGGGCCATCCTGAAAGTTTTAGAATCCTAACAAAAGTGACAAATTCCGAAATCGTCATATACCATTGATTTAATAAATACGTCAATTTAATCGTGGGGAGACGAGTGATATGGTGGCCCTATCTGAGAAAACAGAACAACAACGTGTCGATATGGAAATCCCAATTTTGTTAGATCCTACTGTCTTACGGGCGGCCAGACGCATTTATCGCATCTACTGTACCCTCAATAGCAGAGTTAGTAAACGTCCTTTCGGTGTCGCTATTAACCGCGACAATCATCGCGGCCAATTGATTTTTAACAATAAACCGATTCTTCTCCCCGGGGAATGTTTCGTCCCGATTAAGCAAATCGAATCGGAAGCCTATTAATTTTTGTGAAGATTTGCCCCGAATATCTTGCCAAACGTCAGCTAATACCCACTGGCGTAATTTTTTGTCTAATATAAAAGAATGTTCGGGAATAATCTTAACTCTACCCTAATCCAAGACCTCGATCGCCTAGAAAATCGTCTTCGGGAAATTCCCCTCGAACCGGGGGTGTACTTCCTGCGCGACCAAAATGGCGAAATTCTCTACATTGGTAAATCCAAAAAACTCCGGTCTAGAGTCCGTTCCTATTTTCGTCCCAGTCAACCCCTCAGTCCCCGCATTGCTTTGATGGTGCGACAGGTGACGGAAATTGAATTTATCGTCACCGACACGGAAGCAGAATCCTTGGCCCTGGAAGCTAATCTAATTAAACAACATCAGCCCCATTTTAATACTCTCCTCAAGGACGATAAAAAATATCCATACATTTGTATTACTTGGTCGGAAACCTACCCGCGCATTTTTATCACCCGCAAACGTAGGATAAATAACCAAAAAGACCGTTATTATGGTCCCTACGTCGATACTAGGCTGCTGCGCCACACTTTACACCTAATTAAACGCACTTTTCCCCTGCGTCAACGTCCCCAACCTCTGTTTAAAGACCGTCCCTGTTTAAATTATGATATCGGTCGTTGTCCGGGGGTTTGTCAAAAATTAATTAGTCCCCAAGATTATCGAGAAACCTTGCAGAAAGTGGCGATGATTTTTCAGGGAAGGACGGGGGAATTATTAGAGAAATTAGCGACAAAGATGCTCGCAGCGTCGGAAAACCTAGATTTTGAACAAGCGGCCACGATTAGGGATCAAATTCGCGGATTACAGGCTCTTAATACCGATCAAAAAGTCTCTTTACCTGATGATACCGTATCCCGGGACGCGATCGCTTTAGCTAAGGACGAGCAGCATTGTTGCATACAATTATTCCAAGTGCGTTCTGGTCGTTTGGTGGGACGTTTGGGATTTTTTGCCGATAGTCAGTCAGCAAACGAGGGAGAAATCCTGCAAAAAGTCCTAGAAGAACATTATTTATCGGTGGAAGGGGTGGAAATTCCCAGCGAAATCCTGTTACCCTGCGAATTACCGGAAGGTGAGGTGTTAGCGGGGTGGTTAAGGGAAAAAAAAGGTCGCAAAGTCGAGTTAACTGTCCCCCAACGGCAAAGTAAAGCGGATTTATTAGCTATGGTCGAGAAAAACGCTCTTTATGAGTTAGAAAAGACGAAAAGAAGCGCCGACCGGGATTTACAGTCTTTGCAAGATTTAGCGGTAATTCTCGATTTACCGGCACTGCCGCACCGCATCGAGGGTTATGATATTTCTCATATTCAGGGTTCTAATGCAGTCGCGTCGGGAGTGGTGTTTATCGATGGGGTGGCCGCTAATCAACATTATCGTCACTATAAAATCAAAAATCCCGAGGTTAAAATCGGCCATTCCGATGATTTTGCCAGTTTAGCAGAAGTAATTCGCCGGCGTTTCCGTCTTTATGCCGAAAATCCCGATAATATTGCCGAAAGTGATGATTTTCCCGATTTGGTCATGATTGATGGGGGAAAAGGACAATTATCAGCAGTGGTGGCAGTTTTAGGGGAGATGAATTTATTAGAACAGGTAAAAGTTGTTAGTTTAGCTAAACAGAGAGAGGAGATTTTTTTACCGGGGGAATCCTCTCCTTTAGAGACGGATAAGGAACAACCCGGAGTGCAATTATTGCGTCGAGTCAGGGATGAAGCGCACCGCTTTGCTGTTAGCTTTCACCGACAACAAAGGATGCAAAAAAGTCGCCGTTCCCGTCTGGATGAAATACCGGGTTTAGGTTTTAAGCGACAAAAAGAGTTATTAGCTCATTTTCATTCTCTGGATTATATTCGCGAAGCTTCCCTAGAACAATTGCAACAGGTGACAGGAATTGGGGAACAATTAGCTAAGGAAATTTATAATTATTTTCATCCTAGGTAGGGATAACCTGTTGAAGAATATCTAAGGCTTGACGGGGGGTTATGATGAGAATATCTTCAATAACGCCGTAACCGTTGATCTATTTTTGCTGATAGGGTTAGTGACCAATGTACCATGATTTTTCTCCTTTAGCCCCTAAACATATAAACATCATAACCCATTTCTAGCAACAATTAGAAAGAACCAATTTTAACCCTCAATGCAGCCGACAAGATATACAATATGGAGAGCCGACTATAAACCCAAACGTTTATTTTCTAGTTTTCTCATCTCTGTTTGTACGCTAACACCAATTTGTAAGGCTTCATCTAAAAATCTACCGTATTCTGTGGCTTTTTCGCTTGCTTGTAAGGATCTCAAACCACTTAAATCAATATTAAATTGTTCTGGTCTAAATTGGGGATTTTCTCTCAAAATTCGTTCTGTTTGTAAAGCTCGAACCAGATTTTCCCGATTAATTCTTAATGCTTCTAAAACTTTCTCTCTTTCATTTAATTTAACGGGATTACCCACTGCTTCTAATTCATCTAAAGTATTAATGTTTAAGATAAGTTGATAATACTGATTGATTTCTTTACCAAAAACATTTGTTTTGTTATATTCGTTGCCAATCCTTCCCAGTAGCCAAAAAAAGAACATAGAGAATAAAGCGCAGAAAATACCAGCCGAAAGTCTATCACCACGAGCAGGAGAATAAGGAGAATAAAAAAACTCGATTAGTGCCGCGAAAGCACCAATTCCAAAAAATGAACCTAGCATACCCAATAAATACATTTGCAAAAACAATATTGTCCTTATTGGACGCAACAGATATACTCTTTTTGATTTTTGATATCTCTGCCAATTAAATCCAGTTAATCTTTTTAACTCTCCTAGCGTGATTTCTAGTTCTTGCAAATCTGGTCGCATTTTTAAAGTCACTCCTGACAATAATCTTTGGTCATTTATTGAGTATAATACAGGCACTACAACTGAAAACCTAGACTAACGCGGAGTAATTTCACTCAACGCTTCTTGCAGCAGTTCATCACTTACACCATGACGCTTCAAACTAGCAACGAGAGCAGAAATTGTATCTCCCTCTAGACGCTCCAAATCCGCACGCAGCCCTTGTCCAATGTAAGCACGGATCAAAGGTTGATAACCAGAGAAACCAAGCAACGGTGCAACCCGCTTTAAATCTTCAATCACATCTTCGGGAATACGAATCGTGATTGTAGTCATAGGGCGATTTTTCTCCAGTCGTTTTTTTAATGCCTCAACTTTCATAATACTCACGTTCCTTGCGTGTGGCTTTGCGAGCCGAAATGATCCGAATGATGTCGTTTTCACGCTCAATATAAACGACGTACAGGAGATTCCACCGTCTATCTAACCCAATGATCGCATCTCGTGCCTCATCATTGCGACTTGCATCAACAACAACCAGCAGTGGATCGAAGAAGACTTCTGCTGCTTGCTGAAACGTAATACCGTCATGGTTGATCGGGTTAATCCTAGATTTCTCGTCATTCCAAACAAAAGTAATGCCACTGAGGACAAAATAGACATCCATACTTGTAGTATAGGCAGGATGTATTTACATTGTCAATACTTTATTAACACACCCTACGAGAGCAGCAATTATTATAGGTTGGGTTGACGCAAGGAAAAACACCCTACGAGGCTCTAGGCTTATTGACAGATAAAAATCAATTCAGGGTAATTTTATGCTAATCTGCGACTTACCGACTTATAATAAAAATGTTCTTGCCAAAGAAGCTGTAGCTAACTACTTAACTGAATCTGCTAGGATGCTATCACAGAATAGAAGACTACATCTATTAATTGCTGAGGCAGAACTAAGTTTAACCGCTCCTTTTTTAACTACTTATATCGCTTTCAGGTAAAAAAATTAGGCGTTTTCGGTTTACCATAGTCAAAGTGTGCTTTCTAGGCTAATGACTTTGACTAAAAACCCCGTGAGCAGAAACCGTCGTTTTTCCCCGCGCAATCTCTTTGAGACTTGCATGGCCCTATTGGTGTTATGTAATTATATTCTGGTTATTTTCGATTTAACTTATATTCCCCTGCGAGATTTTTGGTTACAGGGACGCTTGCAAATAACTTTATTAAGATTTAATGAACCAATAAAACTCGGTCCGATTTCCTTTCAAGAATTACAAATACCTCCCGATAAACCCCTAGAAATTCCCTTTGTTAAAGGAATTGCTAAGTATGATGTGGTGAAAGGGATTAAACCCTATCGCAGTACCAGCGAATATTTAGCTACGGTTGATAAACTTAATGAAATAATTAATCAAAAGGTCTTTAACCCAGAGTTTAATCTGCAAGAATATCGCCAAGAGATTGAGAAAATTTTAGCAAATTTACGCCAAAAAAGTGTCGATATGATCGATAATAATCCCTTTGCCTCGGCCGAGAAAACTGGGACTTTAGAAAAGATTAAAAATAAAATGCGCTTGCGGGTTTTTAAAACAGAAAATGTTTCCGCAAAAGCAGCCTTTCAGAAGTTTTGGACTTGGGATTATCTCAGTCAAAATGGCTGGGAAAAAGAGTTGAAATTTTTCAATCAAGAAATTCAACCTTTAATAGAAACTAATTATTTTCGTCCTCTAGGAGAAGATGGGAGACCGATAGATAACTTTGAGGTGATCGATTTTTTCTTTGGTACCATCTTTTTCTGGGAATTTATGCTGAGAACTTGGTGGATTGCTCGCACTCATAAAGGCCTACGTTGGCGCGAGGCTATGTTATGGCGATGGTATGATATTTTTCTGTTTGTTCCTATCTGGAGATGGTTGCGATTTATTCCTACCGTTATTCGCCTAGACCAAGTTAAAATTATTAACTTAAAGTTGATTAAAGAACAGGCAGTTAAAGGTTTAGTTGCGCTAATTTCTAAAGATATTACTGAGATAATATTCCTGAGAATTATTAATCAAATACAGGAATATATCCGACGGGGACAAGTGGAGAAATTTCTCGATCAATCCCTTAGTGGTGGATATAATAATCTCAATGATACTAATGAAGTTATCGAAATTTTTCGGTTAGTAGTTAATAGTACCGTTGATAAGGTTTTACCGCAAGTTAAACCGGAAGCAGAAGCTTTAATTAAATACAATATCGAGAAAATTCTCAGTCAAACTCCTGCGTATCAGAGCTTATTGCGATTACCCGGCATGAAAGGGTTAAAAACTGACTTGAGTAATCGTCTATCTAGTCAATTGTATCAATCCTTTGTTAATATAGCTGACAAGATTACCCAGGAAGACGAAGTTTTTGAGCGTTTATTGCAGCAATTAGTCCAACGTTTCGGGCAATCTCTCGCCGGGGAATTACAATCCCGTCACAGTCTAGAAAGAATCGAGATGTTATTAATTATCTTCCTAGAAGAAGTCAAATTAAACTATGTACAAGAATTCTCGGATGAAGACTTAGAAACTATCCTCGAACAAACTCGCTTACTCCACTCCAAAAGTGCAGAAATTACCCCAGGAGAAACCATGAATCCTCGTCGTCTTCCCTAAAAATTAAGTAGCTGGTTATAATTAAATTAAAAATGGATTTTAGGTTCGATCCCCCCTGCCCCCCTTGATAAGGGGGGTGCCGATAGGCGGGGGGATATCCCCTTAATAAGGGGGCATCTGATAATTTTTAACGCCTACCTACTTAGTGATCATTGATCAGGTAATCTTGCTTGATCTTTTGATCACTTTTCTAGTAAAATATATGCTGAAACCCCATTACTCAATTAATCTAATTATCTACTCCCATGTTAACAAAAATTATTCTCGGTTTACTTTGGTTAGGCTTCGGATTATACGCTTTTTTACTAGCACCACCCGATCAACCAGATACAATAAATTTAATTATCGATCTTTCCACTGGCAAATGGCAAAATATTAACCCGTTAATTATCGCTCTTTTTAACCTGATGGGAGTTTGGCCACTTATCTACACTAGCCTTTTAATTATCGATGGTCGTGACCAAAAAATCATCGCTTGGCCCTTTACTTTTGCCTCCTTTGCCGTGGGTGCTTTCGCTATTTTACCCTATCTAACTCTCCGTCAACCCAACAGCAATTTTACCGGCAAAAAAAATCTGGTCATTAAACTTTTAGACTCACCTTGGTTAGGAGTAATTGCCCTAATTACTGCGGCAATTTTAATCGCTTACGGATTAATTAACGGCAATTGGTCTGATTTTTGGCATCAGTGGCAAACTAGCCGTTTTATTCATGTTATGAGTTTAGATTTCTGTCTTTTAACCCTATTATGTCCAATTTTGCTGCAAGATGATCTAACCCGACGGGGATTAAAAAATCCTTTCCTGTTGCCGGTAATTTCCCTATTGCCGCTAGTCGGTCCGGCAATTTATTTAATTATTCGTCCTCGCTTAGGGGAGAATTAAGGGTAAATTGCCTTGGGGAAACTCGGCCTAGTTATCAGTTGTTTTTTAACTATTTCTTGACAAGAGAAGTTCATATTTAACAGAAATTATGCTGAGGTTCCCCTAAAATACGAGTCAAGAGATTAATGTCCAGATTAGAAGGAGTGTTTAACCTTGTTAGAGAGTCAAAAACCCCCTCGGATTTACTGCTTTCAGGCTGATTATCTTGCCTGCCAACAATTTAACCCCCAAGAGATTCCCGCTTGGTTATCCTTAGAAGTAAACTGGCAGGGTTATAGAATTCACACCCTACCCTGGGTAGCAGACGTAGCTAGGGTATTAGGATTATTAGCGATCGAAGATACTCCTCAAGGGTGGCAAGATTATTTAGAAAGCTTGGGATTAGCCAAAATTAGGTTAATGGACAGCGAGGAGTTTTTTGAGGATAAATCTTTATCGGGATGTTAAAAATGCCCTATAATTGGCAATTTAGTGATGATTCTACCAGTGAATTTATGCCCTATAAACTACTCTTCGTCTGTTTAGGCAATATCTGTCGTTCTCCCGCTGCCGAGAATATCATGAATTATCTGATTGAACAAGAAGGATTAGGCAATAAAATCCTCTGTGATTCTGCGGGGACTGCCGGTTATCATATCGGTTCTCCTCCTGATTCTCGCATGAATACGGCGGCCAAAAAACGAGGTATTCCTCTGCAAGGGACAGCCAGACAATTTACCCGCGAGGATTTCGATAATTTTGATCTAATCCTAGCCATGGATAAATCAAATTATCAAGATATTTTATCCCTAGATTGGACAGGAAAATATCAAGAAAAGGTCAAGTTAATGTGTGACTATTCCCGTTATCACCCAGAAAAAGAAGTTCCCGATCCCTACTACGGTGGTCGTGAAGGTTTTGACCGCGTAATCGAGCTACTTTTAGACTCCTGTGGCAGTCTTTTGGAGGAAGTAAAAAACAAAATTTAAGTTTTTTCTTTCAGCTAATCGATTAATCTATGTTCGAGGGAAAAACGAACCAATTCGGCCCGATTGTTAGTAATTGTTTTTCTGAGTAAACTACTAACATATTTCTCGATCGTGCGAGAACTAAGATGCAGTTTTTGCCCAATTTCACTATTAGAAAGTCCCCGGGCTAAATGTTCTAACACTTCCCGCTCGCGATTAGTTAACTTAAAATCGTCCTGTAAAGAAGAAGTTAAAACATCCCTAGTTTTGGGGCTTTCTTCCGGTTTTAATTTCTGATATTGACGTTCACTTTGCACCATTTGCGCTCGCTCTAAAAGATTGCGAATAACCGCTTTTAATTCCTCCATCTCAAAAGGTTTAGGAAGATAGATATCACAACCCACTTGATAACCGCGAATTCTTTCCTCTGTTGACCCTCTTTCGGTTAAAAAAATTACTGGTAATAACCTAAATTCTGGCTGTTGCCGCACCTTAGTCACCAAAGAATAACCGTCTAAACGCGGCATTTTGATATCCGATACCAAAAGATGGGGATGATAGGTATCCAATAAATTCAAAGCTTCCAAACCATTGCTCGCAGCCACCACACTATAACCTGCTAATTCTAAATAGTCTTTGACCGCTAGGCGGATACCGGGGTCATCATCGGCAATTAGAATCAAAAGAGGCATAGAAATTAACAGGACAAGGTTTTTTCAGTATTGATAGCCTAGCACCCTCCGCTCGTCACAATTGTCCATCAAGCTACAGAGGCGGTTGCAACTGATATTATACTAGCAGTAACCAGTTTTTTCAGTGATCAGATGTGAGTTTTTAGCTTTTTTCTCCCCATCTCCCCACTCCCCCAACCCCTTGTTTACTTTTTACTTAAGATGACAGATTATTTAGTTTCCCTGACAATTTGGGCGGGTATTTACGCAATTTTTGCCCTCGGTTTAAATCTACAATGGGGATTTACTGGCTTAATTAACTTTGGTCACGTTGCTTTTGCCACTTTAGGGGCTTATGCAACGGTTTTATTAACTTTACAGGGTGTACCGATGATTTTTGCCGCCATTGTCGGAGCGATCCTAGGGGCATTGTTGGGATTAGCTATCGGTTTTTCCACCCTGAGATTAAGAGCCGATTATCTAGCGATTGTCACCATCGGGGTGTCTGAGTTAATTCGTTTGCTGGTGCTTAACGAGGATTGGTTAACGAAAGGCAGTTTCGGACTACAACGTTATCCCCTACCTTTGGATATAAATCCCAGTTTTTCCGTTAAATTATTAATTATTGCCCTGTTTACCCTGCTTGCTATTTTTGCTCTCTGGCAATTGGGGCGCAATCTGCAACGACAATGGCGCGAAGCTGGGCAAATTAGCGGTAAAAGCTATCAACCGACGCAAAAGAGAGCTTTAATCTTTTGGGGGTTGTTAGGGGCGATAATACTGCTTTTTCTGTATATAAACGGCGTAATTGCCTTGAATGACTATAATTACAAAGCGGGGCTGATGGTGGTAGTTTTAGTCCTCCTCGCTCTCGTTTATACTGGTTTAGAATTACTTTTGCGATCGCCTTGGGGACGCATCCTCAAAGCGATTCGGGAAGATGAAGAAATTCCCCGGGCTTTGGGAAAAAATGTCTTTTGGTATAAGTTACAATCTTTGATGTTAGGCGGTGCGATCGCTGGTTTGGCCGGGGCTTTTTTAGCCTGGCAATTAACCACTATTTACCCGACTAATTTTGAACCGTTATTGACTTTTAACGCTTGGATTATTATCATTCTCGGTGGCTCTGGTAGCAATGCCGGCACCTTACTAGGATCAATAATTTTCTGGGCTTACGATTCCCTGACTCGCTTTATTCTACCCCAATTAGATATTTTTAATGATAGCCAATTAGGGGCTTTACGGATTATGATTATCGGTCTGCTGCTCATGGTTTTAATGATCTGGCGCCCCCAGGGTATCCTCGGCAAAAAAGAGGAGTTAACTTTGGGAAAATAATTTCAGTTATCAGTTATCAGTTATCAGTTCACTGTTTACTGAAAACACTTCATAATTCATAATTCATAATTCATAATTCATATATGTTACTTTCTGCCAAAGGATTATCGAAAAGTTTTGGGGGCATTCGCGCCGTCAATAATGCTTATTTGGAGGTGCCGCAGGGCAGCATCACCGGGTTAATCGGACCAAATGGAGCCGGCAAAACTACACTTTTTAACCTTTTATCTAATTTTATTCGCCCGGATAAAGGAGAAGTTTTTCTTGATGGTCAGCCCATTCATCAGCTGCCTCCCTATCAAATTGCCCTGAAAGGATGTGTGAGAACTTTTCAAGTCGCCAGGGTATTATCCCGATTAACGGTGTTAGAAAATATGCTCTTAGCTAGTCCTGGACAAACGGGAGAAAATTTTCTGAAAGTCTGGTTTCAGGGGGCAAAAATTCGCCAACAGGAACAGGAAAATCGTGACAAAGCTTTGGACATATTAGATTCGATCGGTCTGGTAGAGAAAGCGCAGGATTATGCGGGAGCTTTATCGGGAGGACAGCGGAAATTATTAGAGATTGGCCGAGCGCTAATGACCGAGCCAAAATTAATTTTATTAGATGAACCAGCCGCCGGAGTTAATCCCACTTTAATCGGTCAAATCAGCGACCATATTATTGAATGGAATCGTCAGGGAATTACCTTTTTAATTATCGAGCATAATATGGATGTGATTATGTCCCTTTGTCACTACGTTTGGGTATTAGCAGAAGGGACAAATTTAGCCGATGGCATTCCCAGCGAAATCCAAAAAAACGAGCGGGTTTTAAAGGCTTATTTAGGAGACTAAAGCTAATTTTTGCACCTGTTCAACAAAGTTAGCCAGAATTTTTAAGCCATTAGTCGAGGATTTTTCCGGGTGAAACTGCACCGCTACCAAACGATCACGAGCGATCGCTGCTGTCACCGTTTGACTGCCGTGGGTGACGGTAGCGGCAGTCAGATGACTATCAAGGGGATCGACATAATAGGAATGGACAAAATAGACGTGAGGATGGGGGGGTAATCCCTGCCAAAGAGCATGATCCGGCTGGGTGAAGTCTAATTGATTCCAACCCATGTGGGGAATGGTAATGCCCGGTTCCGAGCGAAAACGGCGCACTGTCCCCGGAATAATCCCTAAACCCGCCTCTTGTCCTTCCTCCGATGAGTCAAAGAGAATTTGTAAACCGAGACAGATACCGAGAAAGGGTTTACCATTAGCGATCGCCGCTTTGATCGGTTTTTCGAGATGACGAGCGCGAATTTGCCGGACAGCAGGATCAAAAGAACCGACTCCGGGTAACACAATAGCGTCAGCTTTTTCCAGATCTAGGGGAGAATCGGTAATTTTCGGCACTGCACCCACGGTTTCCAGTCCTTTACAGGCAGAGTGCAGATTTCCCATGTCATAATCGATGACAGCGATTAAGGTCATTGCTATATACTGATCAGGCGATGACCTTATTTTAGAGCAATCACACTACTAAATTAGCCCTTGACTCAAAAGTTGTTAAATGGGATTTGAACCCGCAACCAGCTACTTACAAATCAGCCCTGCATAACTGATAAAACCCTTTTCCCACAACAAACACAGGGCCATCTCAATCCTTGACAATCGCTTTCGCCAGAATTACAGCCAGCCGAGAGATTGTCTTCCCTAGTCGATGAACCTCTGGTTAAACTTTATCTTGATGAGAAAAGCTGTAACACAACTAAAGTTTTTAAATTGAATAATCGATAACTTTCTCACTTTTATTGTCAAAATCAGTGAGTAAGGTCGCTTTTCTCGGTTTTAAATGTACCGTTTGTTCTGGTTGTAACTGTAATTGCTTGTATTCCTCACGATTGAGGTAAGCCACCACCATTTCCCCATCGGCTAACATTAATTCTACTTGTATTTCCCAGCCTAAATGAATAACTCTTTTTACCACTGCCCAACTATTCAACCCATCTTGATTGGGCATAATTTCCAGGTCGTGGGGACGGATAAAAACGGTGGAATTATGCCCCTGATGATGCCCATTTCCTAATCCTGCTAGATTAGGTAAGATATTCACTTCCCCAATAAACTGCATCACAAAAGGTGTGGCGGGATGATCATAAATTTCGGCGGGAGAACCCACCTGTTCAATTTTACCATGATTCATCACAACAATCGTATCGGCCACTTCCATTGCTTCCTCTTGATCGTGGGTAACAAAAACACTGGTAACGTGAACTTCTTCGTGTAAATTTCTCAGCCATACCCTTAATTCTTTTCTAACTTTTGCATCTAAAGCTCCAAAGGGTTCATCTAATAATAATACATTCGGTTGAATGGCTAAAGCGCGGGCTAAAGCTACTCGCTGCCGTTGTCCTCCCGATAATTGGGCGGGATAGCGATCGCCTAATCCTTGTAATTGAATTAATTCTAATAATTCCTCAACTTTTTTCTTAATTACTGGCGATTTTTGCTGGCGAATTTCTAGACCAAAAGCAATATTTTGACGAACAGTTAAATGTTTAAATAGGGCATAATGTTGGAAAACAAAGCCGATATTTCTCCGTCTAGGATCCAGATGGGTGGTATCTTGCCCGTTAATGATAATTGCGCCACTGTCGGGACTTTCTAATCCCGCAATTGAACGTAATAAGGTGGATTTTCCCGATCCCGATGGTCCGAGGAGGGCGACTAATTTACCTTCAGGAATGGTTAAACTGATATTATCTAAGGCTTGAAAATTGCCGAAACGTTTAGAAACTTGCTGGATAGTAATACTCATTTAGGTTAATTGTAGTTAAGTAGTGTGAATTTTGTGGGCGGTTTTACGTTCGAGAATTTCTTTGATAATTAAAGTAACTCCCGCTAGTAAAGCTAGAATAGCCGCCGCACTAAAAGCGGCAGGAGTGAGATAATTTTTATAAGCCTGTTCTACGAAAATTGGCAGGGTAGCAGTTCTCCCTAAAATACTGCCAGAAACCACAGAAACCGCCCCAAATTCTCCCATCGCCCGGGCATTAGTTAACAGCACTCCGTACATCAATCCCCAACGAATATTGGGTAAAGTGACGCGCCAGAAAATCTGCCAATCATTTGCGCCTAAAGTGCGCCCCGCTTCCTCTTGTTCTAAGCCAATTTCTTCTAAGACTGGGATAACTTCTCTAGCCACAAAAGGCATAGTAACAAATATAGTTGCTAATACCATTCCGGGTAAAGCAAAAAGTATTTTTATACTGAAAAGTTCTAGAAAAGAACCTAACCAACCATTGCGCCCATAGAGCAGTACAATCATTAAACCCGCTACCACGGGAGAAACGGCAAAAGGTAAGTCAATTAAACTAATTAATAAAGTTTTACCACGAAATTGATTGCGAGCAATTACCCAAGCGGCACAAAGTCCAAAAATTGTGTTTAAAGGTACAGTAATTAGGGCAATAATTACTGTTAATCTTACCGCTTCGATAAAGTCAGAAGTTCCCGCCGCTTCTAAAAAAGCTTGGAATCCATTGCGAAAAGCATAGTAAAATACTGCCGCTGCGGGAATAAATAATAATAGTGCCAGATAGACAAGAGCGATGATAATTAGTAGGGGTTTGTAATCCCGCTCTTTCGGTTTAGTTGATTTTTTTAGACTCAGCATTTTGATCTGTCTCCGGTTATACTCTAATGTTTTTTACCCTTTACTTAACTCTGTATTTTTGCCCCCATTGCTGCAGGAAATTAATTACTACTAACATGAACAGAGAAACCAGCAATAAAACCATGCCGATTACTGTCGCCCCCGTGTAATCATATTCCTCTAGTCTTTGAAAGATTAAAACTGGGGCAATTAAATCCTTAAAGGGGATATTAGAGGAGATAATAACTACAGAACCATATTCACCGATCGCTCTGGCAAAACCGAGGGCAACTCCTGTTAAAATAGCGGGTAGTATTGTGGGAAAAATCACTCGCCAAAAGATTTGCCAAGAGGAAGCACCGAGGGATAAAGCCGCTTCTTCTACCTCTTTTTCCATTTCCTGTAAAACCGGCTGTAAGGTGCGGACAATGAAGGGTAAAGCGATAAATAACATCGCCACAAAAACCCCTAAAATGGTAAAGGATATCTTAATGCCAAAGGGGGCAAAAAATTGACCGAGCCAACCGTTATCACTGTAAACTGTGGCGAGGACTAAACCAGCAACAGAAGTGGGTAAAGCAAAGGGCAAATCTACACAAGCATCGACAATTTTTTTACCTGGGAATCGATAACGCACTAATACCCAAGCGATAATAGTGCCGAAAACTCCGTCAATTAATCCAGCAATTAAGGAAGTCAAAAAAGTGACTTGGTAAGCGGATAAAGAAATCGGTAAAGTGGCAACACGCCAAAATTCAGCAAAACCAAGGGTTAGGGATTTAGCAAATAGTGCCGCTGCTGGTAAAACCAACAAAACCACTAGATAACTAATGGTAATTACCCAAGGAATAGAAACTTTTTTCAGGGGTTGACTGGGAGATAAAGATAATTGTGGGTTAGCCATTGTTTATTATTGCTAGAGATTACCAATTGTCCGCTTCTTCAAGAACTTGTGCTGAATCATACCAAACTTCTACATCTAAATCTGCCAGATAGGAAAGGGCATTTTCTATACCTTGAGAGTTGCCTTGTAGTTGTAGATCAAACCAGCCATCTTGATTATTATTGGCAGCTAACAAAGCGGAAAATATATTCACTTTTAGACCTGGAAAAGACCCTAAACGTGCTATAATTGGCTCGTTAATATATTGTTTGGGAACCCGAATTTTTATCCGTCGGGAAGTGGGGCGATCAAGTCCAGATTGATCGAGATGTAAGTCACTTTGGGGATGATTAATAGTCTGCCATTGAGGTTGATTATCCATGGTTTTTCTCCTTAAGATTTACCAGCTTTAGTCAGAATTTTATCGAACAAGGCTCCATCTTCAAAGAATTGTTTTTGTACCTTATCCCAACCGCCTAAATCCTGCACGGTAAAGAGATTTTTTATCTGAGGAAATTTACTCTCAAACTCTTTAACTATCGTCGGTTCAACGGGACGAAACCCCACCTGAGCAAATTCTCTTTGGGCTGCGGGAGTAAATAAAAACTGCACAAAGGCCTCGGCCACTTTTCTCGTACCTTTTTTATCCACATTGGCATCAACAACCGCCACGGGATTATCAATAGAAATATTGTAATCGGTGGGAACAGTATAAGCTAAATTCTCGCCTTTTTGGTTAGCGAGAATCATCTCATTTTCGTAATTAATCAGCACATTTCCCTGGCCTTGTTTAAAAAATACATCACTAGATTCGCGAGCATCTCTAGGTAAAACTGGCGCATTTTTAAACACTTTTTCGACAAAAGTTTGCGCCGCTTGCTCACTGCCTCCCGCTTGTGTCACCGAACCCCAAAGAGCGAGAAAATTCCAGCGCGCTCCGCCGGAAGTCTTGGGATTAGCGGTAATAACTTTAATATTATCCTTGGCTAAATCTGACCATTTATTAATTTTAATATTGGCATCGCGAGGGACAAAAGCCACTACAGATTTATGAACAATAGAGTCATTGGGTGCTTCTTTTTCCCAACCGGGTTGAATTAATCCCGCTTGCTCAATTTTCTTGGTATCCAAAGCTAAAGCCAACGCTACCACATCCGCTTCTAAACCATCGATAACGGCACGAGTTTGGGAACCGGAACCGCCATAACTCTGTTCAAAAGTGACTTTTTGCCCCGTTTTTTGTTGCCATTCCTCGACAAATTTGGGAATGATTTTTTCGTAGGCACTTTGGGTGACAGCATAGGAAACAAGTGTCACAGTCACGGGTTTTTGGCTGTCATTGCCGCTATTGGTGGGGGATGGGGTACAAGATGCCAGCATTCCTCCCGTCAGGACAGTTGCCATGAGTAGGGATAAACAAGACTGGGATGACTGCATCGGCGGCGCTCCTAAGCTTTACTCTGAGGTTGTATCTGTTTTCAGGTGTAGTTTAATCCTACAGCATGGGAAACAAAATTTCAATACATTTATAAAACAAATTGGAAATAAGGTGATAACAAGGGAAACTGTGAGAAGATGGAATCAGTGCTACATCTAGGTTTGAGACTATGGGCAAGAGCGTCAAAGCCAAAAAAACAACCCTCCTACAACAACTGATTAACCAGAGTTTTCTCTTTCGCGGACTAGAGGAGGCTTGGTTAAGTCAGTATCTCGATGCCGACAATCTCAAGCTAGAGACGCTATTTTCCAATCGTCCCGTCTATACGGCTTTTCTCCCCGATGAATTTCTAGATGTTTTGTATGTGATTTTGAATGAGGGTGTAATCGTCGTCCGCAGCACCCCCCTCGACCGGATTATTGCCATTACCTACCCCGGTGGCTGTTTTGGCATGAGGAGTTTACCCTTTAGTTATGGTTTAGCCAGTCGCGCCTTTCCCTGTTTGGTGGAATCCTATAAAACTACCCACGTCCTGAAAATTCCCTTATCGGCGCTAGAAAAGATTTACAACGATAACGAAAGTTTTCGTCAACGGTACTGTTTTTTATTTGAATTACAGCAAAAATTCGAGTATCATTTGCTTAATTGCAGTAGCTATCCACCCCAAGCTGTAGCCACTTTACTGAGAGCCTTAATCTATCAAGAAAGAGAATTAGGCAGTCAACCAGATGCCGAAAATATCTATACTTTTGATCTATCCGTCGATGTGATTGCTCGCGCTTGTCAACTCAATCAACGCACCGTCGAACAGGTATTAAAAGGATTGCAAAACGTGGGATTAATTGCCTCAGAATCGACGGGGGATTTAATTCGGGTACTGGATGCCGAGGGTTTAAAAGAAGTTTACAGTGCCACCAGAGATAAAGTTAATTGGTGGCCCCTAAGATAAGTAGGTTTGGCCTTATTTATTATTGCCATTGACAGCGCTTTAAGGCATCTTCCGCAGCCGCTTTGGTGGCATCCTGTTTCCGTTTGCCTTTACCTGTACCATAGAGAAGGTTATTAACCCGCACTTCGGCAGTAAATTCCCTAGCGTGGGGGGGTCCTGTCACATCGATGATCGCATATTCTGGATTAGAGGCGAAATTGGCCAGCGCCCACTGTTGAAAGAGATTTTTGACATCGATAAAAGATGGCGATTCCGATTGTTGAGAGACTAAATGAGAGGCTACAGGGATAAAAAGCCCGTGCAGATAGTTTTTAACCGCATTTAACCCCGAATCTAGATAATAAGCCCCAATTATCGCTTCAAAAGTGTCCGCTAATAGGGTAGGATTCGATCGCCCCCGATCTTTAATTGCCCCCTTACCCAAACGCATTAACTCCCCCAGTCCGATTTCGATGCCTAATTGCGCTAATTGTTCTTCTTTGACCAAATTTGACCGCAAACGGGTTAATTCTGCCTCGTTCATGGCGGGATATTTTTGATACAAAAGTTCGCCCACCAAAAAAGCCAAAATCGCATCGCCCAAAAATTCTAGGCGCTCGTTATTTTCCGTCAATTGGGACTGTTCATTAACATAGGAACGATGGGTTAAAGCTTGGGTGAGAAGGAGAGCATTTTGAAAAGGAGGCAAACAAGACATTACAGAAATGATCAAGTCAAGAGCATTTCTTATCTTAATCTGACCCCACCCCGAATAGATGAGACGAACGATCTTTTTTTTACTGTTTTTTCCAGCTAGTTTAGGCATAATCTCCCAAATATTCTCACCGGAAAACCTATCCGCTGCTATTCTTGCCCTAGGTACCCTGGTGATGTGTATAGAACAGGCACGCATGGCAGCGGTGGACTTGGCAGAAATTGCCCAATTTCAGCAAAAAACCAGCGATACTCGCCTTGATCGCTTTTTTATGGTTACAATTAGTACAATTGTTTTAGAATTGTCGGGCTTTTATGTGGCTGCCCTCTGGATAGGATGGGGAGCTTTAATAGTTTTAGTCAGTCAAATTTGGTTTCAATGTTTAGCCAAAATTCAACTGCAGCCAACCACAGAAAAAATTATTGACCATGGCATAGGGCCACGTTTACCCATCTTACTCGCTGACGGAATCGGCATAATCTTCGTGGCTTTCTGGTTAGCCAAAATCCTCCCCCTAATTATGGCCATAACTTTAACGACAATGTTATTAATCTACGGCTCTATTAAGTATCTTTTCAGAACTGGGGAGGGGAGAGAAAGGAACCTCCAGAGACGGCAATCCCTATAAATGGGCGCTCAGAGACTCTGACGCAGTTTAAATTCAGTACAGCTTACCACAACCGACAGGGAGGCGAGTTGCACCGGCGGGTATTTTATCTTGAATGTCGGGGTGAAGACCCTCGCTTGAGCGCGACGGGATGAAACCCCGACCAGTATAAAACAGCACTTCGACAAGCTCAGTGACACGAAGCACGACATTTCGACACATTTCGACAGGCTCAATGTAAAGGCTCAATGTAAGAGCTTCGGTGTTTACAAAATCTTGACAATCCGATGCTCTACAGGTTAAGATAAAATAAGTTGTTTGAGGTCGATAAACAATGATTGTCTTAGAAATGAAAGCCGTGGTCAAACCAAGTCAGTGTTCTGCCATTGATGAAGCTATTCGTACAGTACAATTCATCCGTAATAAGGCTTTACGACTTTGGATGGACGCCAAGAGAGAAGACAAAATCGATAAATATTCTCTCAATAAATATTGTGCAGTTCGCGGCCATTCAGTTCAAGTTTGTCGATACTCTAAATTCTACTGCTAGACAAGCATCGGCCGAACGAGCTTGGTCGTCTATTGCTCGTTTCTATGACAATTGTAAGAAAAAAATAAAAGGTAAAAAAGGTTATCCTAAGTTTCAGAGAAATAATCGTTCTGTGGAATATAAAAACTGTGGTTGGAAACTATCGGAGGATAGAAAGAAAATAACTTTCACAGATAAAAAAAACATTGGCACGGTTAAACTGAAAGGAACCAGAGACCTAAACTTTTACCCTCTAGACCAAATTAAACGAGTTAGGATTGTTAAACGAGCGGATGGTTATTATGTCCAATTCTGTCTTAGCGTTGATATTTGGGAATATGCTAAACCCCTAGAACCAACAAAAAGATGTGTGGGATTGGATGTAGGTTTAAAAGTTTTCTACGCTAACAGTGATGGGGAAACGGTAGAGATACCGCAATACTATCGTAAGGCAGAAAAAAGATTAAATCGTCTAAATCGGAAGAAATCTAAAAAGTTTAGAAAAGGTCAACCCCAATCAAACAACTACCAAAAAGCTAGAAAGAGATATGCTAAAAAGCATTTAAGAGTAAGTAGGCAACGTAAAGGCTTTGTCGAAAAAGAGGCATTGCGCGTCATTAAATCTAACGATTTCATCGCTTACGAAAACTTAAATATTCAAGGCATGGTAAAAAACTCTAGACTAGCTAAATCTATCAATGATGTTGCTTGGTCAACTTTTCGACAATGGTTAGAATATTTTGGGTTTAAATATGGTAAGGCTACGGTAGCAGTAGCCCCCCATAACACGAGTCAAAATTGTTCTAATTGTGGTCAAAAAGTAGCTAAATCTCTATCTACTAGAACCCATGTTTGTCCCCATTGTGGCTATGTAGAAGATAGAGATATTAACGCCGCTATTAACATTTTGCAAAAGGGACTAAGTACGGTAGGGCATACCGGAACTCACGCTTGGGGAGAGATTCCCTCTGGTTTGGTTGGATACGTCCTGCCAGATTAAGGAAACTCTATGAACCAAGAATCCCTCGCTTTTAGCGATGGGAGTGTCAATCTCTCGTCCGAGTCCTGACGAAATCCCCTTAAGCCGAACTGACGTTATATTAAAAAAGTAAGGCAATTATAATAAGAAAGTAACCACGATGAATGTCTCTCTTACCCCTGAACTGGAACAATGGGTTCAAAATAAAGTTAAAAGCGGACGGTATCACTCTGTCAGTGAGGTCATTCGGGAAGGGTTGCGCTTACTCGAAGAACGAGATCTCCTACGGCAAGTCAAGTTAGAACGTCTCCGTGACGATATTCGCCAAGGTGTAGAAAGTGGTGAGGTGACCCCCCTTGATATGGAAGAAATTATAGGAGAATGTCGTGCTGAGGCCGGGGATACTTTATGAGCCTCATTCTCAGAAGCCCTCAAGCCAAATTAGACCTTAAAGGAATTTGGTTTTACATTGCCAATGATAATAGACAGCGTGCGGATGCGTTTTTACGCAAGTTAGACGAGAAAATCAAAAACCTCGCTAACACGCCTTATATGGGCAGAAATCGTGATGAATTGATGCTCAACTTAAGAAGTTTTCCTGTAGGCTCTTATGTCATTTTTTACCGCCCCATCGAAGAAGGCATTGAAGTTATCAGGGTTCTTCATAGTGCCCGTGATATTGAAGATATTTTTGCCGATCTCGACGAAGATAATATCCAGCCGAATTAGAAACTCATCGGCAAGAGGAAAAAGCTGATCGTCCAGAAGCGGAGACAGAGGAGCCTAAACCCAAGAATCGCCGCACTAGCTAACACGACTCATAATAACCTCTTTATTCTCAATCCCATCGGCAGGAATTTCCTGACTGCCCAGTTGTTGAAACTCCCCTAGTAACTGAAAAAAACGCTCAAATCCTTGCTTTTCATCTGGACAATAGAGCAGGATAATTTTAGCCCAAGCATTAGATGTATGAAGATTGTATTTCTTTTCAACAAACTGATGAAACTCTTGATAAAATCTCATCTCTTCTACCGTCGGTTCAATTCCTAACTCCCGCCTAGCAGTTTTATAGCCTGCTAAAAACATAAACAAATCCGACAGGGAAGGACGACCAATATACAGTCCGGGTCTAGCTTTAATCTTGGCTAAAATATCAAACAATCCGACTTTAACTTCCATGTTTACCATTCTCTCCTTTCAGTAATCATAAATTCCTCACTTTGACAATGAAAATCTTTCAGCCAATCATCTCGTGTCATCCCTTTAGGAGAAAGATTATCAAATATTCTTCCCCTCACTTCTACCCCATAGTGTTTTCCATTAGACATCGACCTAATATAATTTAAAGCCTGTAAGCTTTTATTGTGAAGATATTCGTCTAAATAAAAATCATTTTAATTGCCTCATAGTTTTTCCATGAAATTGAATTAGCAACGAAAGACATACACTTTAGGGTCGAACTATTTAATTAGTACAAGATAAAAAGATGGGCTGTAACTAGGTTATCGCTCTTGGAGATGTCTAACAAACTTTAATCTAAGTTAAGGGCGATCGCACCTAATGAAAAAATGATCGCCATATCTATTTTTTAAAAAAGAGGATAAGAGAATATACAATTAAAGGGATTACAAATAATACCAACAAAATAAACAGAATAATCGGATTTTGCTCGAAAAAGCCTTGAAGAAGTTGTGGTCCGAACAATTTTAACACCTCCTCTATAAATGTCTTAACTTGTCCTCCACTAAATGAATAAGCAGCTTGAGACCTAATCAATAGGAAAAAAAGACTAACGAGAGGAAAAGTTAGTCCCCAAAAAAAGTATTTTAAGAATTTTAATTGCATATACTTGCTTGAATAACTAATATGTTTTTGCTGTAATTATTTTTCCTTAATTCAAAAAGCGATCGCTCCTATTAGCCTCCAGCAGCAGCAATAAGTATTCCTAAGAAAAATGAAATAATAGTAAAGATAACACCAGCAATTGTCCAATTTTTCTGAGTTGATTTAAAATGTTCAACACTTTCCCATCTTTTATTTTTCCATGCCAATTCATTACCGTTAATTCCCATATAAATTGCAACAAATAAACCTACAAAAGGAGTAGCAGATAGTAATCCTATCCAAACGTTATTACCAATAGACCAAAAAAAACATATCAAAAAAGCTCCCCAATTCCAACCTTTAATTTCCTTGGGTACAGATGCTCTAGTTCCAGATGGATTATTATATGGGGAATAATCATAGTTAGGCAAATGCGGCATATTGGGAATAATCGGATTGTTATTATTGGGTAAAGGCGGAATTTGAGGAAAATTATTGGGTAAAGCTGGAATAGAATCCTTTGGAAATAGTTCGTTAACCGTAGATGCAGATAGCCATTGAGGCATCCCTTCTTGCCAAACAATAGTTTGGCTATTTAGCAAACCTCTGTTTATAAGATCAATCAATTGCTCTTTAGGGATAGGACCAATTATATTTTTGCCATCAACGCAATAATACCATGTCATATTTTTTATCCAAATTTATTTCAAATTATCCTAGTTAGTAGCAATCCCTTAAAATCATGAACTGTTATAGTAGTAGAATGGACTAGCTATTTCAGCATTTTTTCGTATGAGATGGTAAAACACACCTCCCAAAGCCAATAGAATCAAAATGATGACATTTTTAATCATAGTTGCTAACAAAATTTGTTAATTTTTTAAACTACTCTTTCTTGAAGCAATAAGGCCCACCATAGCTACATCTTCTACACTCCCAAATATTTCCATATTTATCACGCACTAAATAATAGTTACACTTTGAGTCACCACCAGTGGTTGGACTAATATATACTGGATCTACTGGTTGTGCTAACACAGGAGTGTTAGAATTAAATACAGGAAATATTCCCGATAAAATTACGGACGTTGTTAATAAAAACTTTTTCATTTTTCCTCGAATCAATTTATATGTTTGTTTAGTCTAGGAGAGCCGTAAAATGTAGGTTGGTTTGAATACATGAAACCCAACGAATCAAGATAGAGAATAATCATCAAGTTGAATTTGGATTACGGTATGCAACCCAACCGACAAGCTAACAGTAATAAACATAAGATACTGGAGTATTTCCTTGAAAGTGTTGACAAACTCTGTATGGTCGTCCATAATAGTAGACTGTACCGTACCTTACATATGTTTGTCCTGAGTTGACAAATCTTTGGGCTTGTTGTCCTGATAGTACTGCCCCTGTTGCTGCTACAACAATAATTCCCGTCTGTCTTCCAGCACCAGCGGCGAAGTTTTCTGCCCAGATGCGAGCTAAGGATTTTGATACTTGGCGACCTATAGCGGCACTTTGAGAATTTGCTGGTGGAATTGAAACAATAATTGATGTAATGATGTATGGGGATATGCAGATAAAAGGAATAATTTTTGACAAATTGAAGATATTTTTCATAATTAGTTGTAACCTCCTTAATTAATTGTGCTTTATTTTTTATTAGCAGTCACCGTAATCATCATAGTCATCAAAAGAACTTTCATAGTAAGTATAAGGACTACCCAACTCTGCTAATTCTTCTATTTTTTCTATTTCAATGTTATGATTTAACCTGTTAATCTCTCTTTGTAATGTATAATCTGAGCTAACAAGGTTGTCACTATCAGTTGAAGATGTCTGTGTTGGAATTGGTTGATAATTAAGTAGTGTGTTTGCCTCGCTTATGAGATCGTTAGTTTCATTTAAAACATCTTGGACTTCTTTGTTCTGTCCATGATAATTAGGTTGAAAGTTCATAATTTAGTATTTTCGATTTTTAGATTGTTAACTGCCATCATCGCAAAGATTTTTTTCAACCACCACCAGATTTCACCTGATGTTTTGTAAAGAAATGTTAAGACAATACCAGAAATGACTTGATCTTGTTTTACGATAACTGACTTATAATATAGGTAACAATTTATTCACTTTCACACCATGAAGGATAGTTTACACTTGTTGCGCTTTATCGAAGATTTATTGATAGAGGAAGATGGGCAAAGTCTTAGTGATATTCAGCGACACATTATTGAAGAGTTATTAAACGGCAAAACCTATAAAGAAATTGCGGATAGTTATGGTTATGATGAGAAACATATTGGCGATGTGAGTAGAAACAAAATATTTAAGGTTTTATCTAAGCAATTAGGATTAGAAGAAAAAGAGCTTAATAAATCTAATTTCCGTTGGACTATCGAAAAAGCAGTTAATTCTCAACTTTTTTTTACGTTACACAAAAATATTAATTATTGTGTAACGTCTCCTCAACCTGACACCATTAAGCCGATTGAAAATAAAGAGAAATTTTCGTCAGAAACATTCTATCATGATTTAAGTTTAGCTCCAAAGATAAACCGTAATTTCTGCGATCGCTTTTCAGAATTAGAAATCTTAGCACAGAAAATATTAACCGAAAACAAGCCTTTAATTTCTGTATTAGGATTAAGTGGAATTGGGAAAACTACCTTAGTTAGACATTTTGTGGAATTAAATTTAGAAAAATTTGAAGTAATTATTTGGCAAAATCTAAAAATAGCCAATTGTTTAGACACAATTATTACTGACATTTTTACCAAAATTAATAGAGATTTTATCTTAAATAATCACGATGAATTGACTTTATTTTTAAAATTATTACAACAGAAAAAGTGTTTGATTATTTTTGACAACGTACAGGAGTTATTTAGAGAGGGTGAATTAGCAGGGCAATATCAAATTAAATATAGAGATTATCAAAAATTATTCTCAATAATTTCTAACGAAATTGAACATCAAAGTAGTTTAATTTTAATTAGTCAAGAGCGATGTTCAGAAATGTATTATTCAGATGAAAAATTAGATTTACTTGAATTACAAGGTTTAAATAATCGGGCAATCCTCAATAATTTAGGTTTAGAAGATGAGGAAAGTTGCTTAAAGCTAGTTCAAATGTACGAAAGAAATTTATCCTATTTAAAAGATATTGCTGTTTTAATTAAAGATGTTTATCATGGTTGTGTGAGTGAATTTTTACAAGAGGAAAATATTCTTATTACAGCAAAAATAAAGGGAATTTTAACTGCAATAATTAAGAGATTATCACCAATTGAAAAACAAATTATTCAAGCCTTAAGTAACCTAGAAAAAGATTGTTCAAGAAATGAATTAAAATCAAGTTTAGATTTATCGGGAGATGACTTTATTAAAGGGTTACAATCTTTACAAAAAAGATATTTATTGACTGAGATTAAAGAATCAGAAATCTTGTTTAATCTATCTCCTGTGTTTAAAAAATATATCAAAGATACAGGTATCTAAATAAGCGGCGGTTATCAATTTTTTACCTCATGAACTTTGCACTAACCCGATGTCTAAATTGGTTAAAATACTCGCATATCCCTCTTAATCAGGATTAGATGCTTGTTCATAGGCAATTCGTAACTGCTGATAAGCATCCCGTAGCCTAGTGTAATACCATTGCCGTGTCAGAAAATCATCTTGGGCAGCCTGTCGTCGCAAAGCTGCCACTAAGGATTGTTCTGCGCTTAAATCGCTTTCTACCATAGAACGACTGGGATAAACACCTCAGCGTTGAGCTTGCCGCTAGAGGATTTGAGTGCATTTTTCTCTCAGACATCAGCCCTCCTCTGCTAAGATGATAATCATTATCATTTTAACTAGCAATGGTCAATCAAATTAGGCATCCTCTGACAGAAAGCCCCGTTATCGAAGAAGATTCGCAAAAAATCGTAAAAATACGCCATACTTGCGCCCATATCTTAGCAATGGCCGTACAAACTCTCTTTCCTGAAACCAAAGTCGCTATTGGTCCCTGGACAGAAACGGGATTCTACTACGATTTCGATCGCCTAACACCCTTTACCCCCGAAGATTTGGAGAAAATAGCGGCAGAAATGGGGCGAATTATCGGGAAAAACCTGCCAATTATCCGAGAAGTGGTGGAAAGAAGCGAAATTACGGCAGAAATTGAACGCCTTAATCAACCCTACAAAAAGTTAATTTTAGAGAGAATTCCCCCAGAAGAAACCATTACCCGTTATTTTATCGGTAGTCCGGACGCAGGACGGAGCGATCGAGAACCCTCGTTAATTGATGGGGTTGTTTCTCCCCCAGAAGAATTTTGGTGGGATCTGTGCGCGGGACCCCATCTCAACTCGACGGGGGAAATTAACCCAGATGCTTTCGTCTTGGAGAGTGTAGCGGGTGCTTATTGGCAAGGAGATGAAAAACAGCCGCAATTACAGCGAATTTACGGCACAGCTTGGCAAACCCCCGCAGAATTACAAAATTATCTCCAACAAAAAGAAGAAGCGCAGCGACGAGATCATCGCAAATTGGGACAACAATTAAAATTATTTAGCATCCAAGAAGATGCCGGTGGCGGCTTAGTTTTTTGGCATCCCCGGGGTGCAACAATGCGTTATTTAATCGAAGATTATTGGCGCCAAGCTCATTTAGAAGCGGGTTATCAATTTCTTTATACTCCCCATGTGGCTAATTTAGATCTGTGGAAAACTTCTGGACATTGGGACTTTTATCGCGACAATATGTTTGAGGCGATCGAGTTAGAACAGCAAAGCTATCAAATTAAGCCGATGAATTGTCCTTTTCATGTTTTAACCTATCAAAATGACCTGCATTCCTATCGAGAATTTCCCCTAAGATGGGCGGAATTAGGAACAGTTTATCGTTACGAGCGATCGGGGGTTTTACATGGATTAATGCGGGTAAGAGGTTTTACCCAAGATGATGCTCATATTTTCTGTTTACCCGAACAAATTGCCGCAGAGATTCTAGGAGTTTTGAACTTAACCGAGAAAATTCTCTCCGATTTTGGCTTTACTAATTATCAGATAAATTTATCGACTCGTCCCAGTAAATCCGTGGGTAGTGATAGTGTTTGGGAATTGGCAACGGCGGCTCTAATTGAGGCCTTAAATGCTAAAAAGTGGGATTATATTGAGGATCAGGGAGGTGGGGCTTTTTATGGTCCCAAAATTGATATAAAAATTCAAGATGCGATCGGTAGAATGTGGCAATGTTCCACGATTCAGGTCGATTTTAACTTGCCAGAACGCTTTGATATGCAATATGTAGCTAGGGATGGTAGTCGCGAAAGACCGATTATGATTCATCGAGCTATTTTTGGCTCTTTGGAAAGATTTTTTGGTATTTTAATCGAGAATTATGCGGGGGATTTTCCTCTCTGGTTAGCACCTATTCAAGTCCGTTTATTACCCGTTAGTGATGAACAACAGGATTATGCTTTAGAGGTAGCAATGCGGTTAAAACAAGCTGGTTATCGAGTGGAAATCGATAAAAGTGGTGAGCGTTTAGGTAAACAAATTCGTACAGGAGAACTAGAAAAAATCCCTGTCTTAGCTGTGATTGGAAAACGAGAAGTTAGCAGTGAAACTCTAAGCATTCGTACTCGACAAGGGGGTGATTTAGGTTCGATGAAGCTGGCAGATTTATTAGAAAAAATGCAAACAGCGATCCTATCTAAAACTAATCTCTGAAACTTTTGTGTAAACCAGCAAATCTCTGTATTTATTTTTAATGATCAATTAGTGGAGATCGATACCTTCACGGCGAATTTAACAGGGTTGAGAAAAGCCTATTTTCTGCCAATTAATTAACTTAAAAGTGGGTTAGCTGCCATGAGTTCTTTGATAATTCCTCTCTCCGATTCCCTCCCTTGCTTGCCTAAATCGGGAATGCCTATCACGATTATTACTGGTTTTTTGGGTAGTGGAAAAACCACCCTGCTAAATCATATTCTCGACAATAAAGAAGGGTTAAAAGTGGCCGTATTAGTCAATGAGTTTGGGGATATTAATATTGATTCTCAATTGCTTGTTTCCATCGATGAAGATATGGTAGAATTAAGTAATGGCTGTATTTGTTGTACGATTAATGATAGTTTAATTGAGACAGTCTATCAGGTCTTAGAAAAAGAAATACCCGTGGACTATCTAATTATTGAAACCACAGGATTAGCCGATCCTTTGCCAATTATACTCACTTTCCTAGCCACGGAATTAAAATATCTGACTCGCTTAGATTCTATTATTACCCTCGTTGATTCTGAAACCTTTACTGCGGATCATTTTGATAGTAATATTGCCCTTAGTCAAATTCGTTATGGTGACGTGGTAATTCTCAATAAAATAGATCGAGTCAGTGGCAAAAAATTAGATAATCTAGAAAAGTTTATTCGTCGAGAAAAACAGGGTATAAGACTACTAAAAAGTAGTTATGGTAAGGTTCCTTTGGGTTTATTGTTGGATCTGGGTTTAACTAAAGAAGAATTGTATAAAGACCAGTTTAGAGACTTTCAAAAAAATCGCCAAAGCTCCAGTGATAACCAATCTCCTGAAGACTTTAATTTTGTCTCCTTTGTTAGCGATAAACCATTTAATCTAGATAAATTTGAGCCTTTTCTCACGGAAAAAATTCCAGTAAATGTTTTTCGAGCTAAAGGGATTCTCTGGTTTCAACAAAGCGATTTAAAACATATTTTTCAATTGAGCGGTCTTCGTTACGATCTGCAAGCGGTAGAATGGGATACATCTCCTCAGAATCAGTTAGTTTTTATCGGCAGAAATTTAAATAAAGAGGAAATCTTGACACAACTAAACGAATGCTTGGCTAGTTCTCAAAAAATTCAAAAGTACAAACTATGAATAGACCTCTTGCAGAAATCAAAAATCGTTTTTAGGGTTAGGAGTCAGTAGTCAGTAGTCAGGAGAATTAAGAATGAATAATAATCAATTAAATGGTCTATTTACACATTTTATGCCATTTTTTGCCGTTTTTGAACTCTCAAAAATTAATTATGCAAGAACTCTAATGATTTATGGATAAAAACTTTAAAATTTAACGAACCCTCGATCCCATGGTTTTACGTCTCTTTGTTCTCCAAGTTCATTATCGCAAACCCTTGCACTTTACGGAAGCGGCGATCACAATTAAAAACGAGGGGAATTACCTTAGTTGATTTACCCGATGGACAAAGCCAATGGTATCCTAGAGAAAAGAGCCATAACCATGATTAATATCCCAAGAAACCGCCAATTTTTCCCAAAATAACCTTACTAAGTCGAGAGGATTGGTTAAGGAAGATTACTTGCCCCAATCTAACTTATGCTAGAATGATTATCATTACCACAATAAAGAAGGAGCAAAATGATTATCGTGGTGACGGGGGGTATAGCTGCGGGAAAAACCCATTGGATTCGCCAACAAATCGCCCAAAGCAAGCAGCCAGGTCTATATTTTAGTCCCCAGACGGAAACTTTTCCCATTGATCACCTCACTTTACAGAGTGACTTTCCCCAGTTGTCCTCTATTTCTAGGGAAGAAGAAGACCTTTTGAGCAGTTTATCCATGGAAAACACGATCTACATGGAAGTACCATGGCATTTAGACACGCAATCCCTCGAAAGCTTTCTAAAACCCCTCAATTGTCATCGGGTAGCGATTACGTCTCCAGAAGAAGAAATCCCCGAAGGACAAGTGCCCGTCGATGAAATTGTCTTCAGTCCCGTCAAAACAACAATAAAAGGCGATCAATGGTTAAAAAAACGAGAAATACAGATTTATAGAGCCGTTTTAACGGGAGAAGTCCTCGATTTTTCCAGTTTAACCACCTTTTGGACAGAATTAACCCAAGGTGCCTATGGGGAAGTGCTGCGGGTTAAAAGTATCTTCGATATCATCGATGGTCAGTGTATTTATGGGGAATTTATGGATGAATGGCCAGAAAAAGACTTTCAAAGCTTAAATGTCCCCTTAAATCTCGATGGGAGACCGAATCGCTTTAGTGGGATTGAAATCGTCGGTCGCAATCTCGATAAACCGATAATTGCCGATACCCTTAGTGATTGTTGTCTGTCCGATGAGGCACTTTTTTATTATCAACAACAATTTCAAGAATCTTTAGAGCCAGAAATGGAGTTAATCTGATGAAAATAGCCGTTTTATCCTGTATTCATGGCAATATGCCCGCTTTTAATGCTGTTTTGCAAGATTTAGACCAACAGGGTTGTCAAGAAATCTACTGTTTAGGGGATTTAGTTGGGTATGGACCCCATCCTAACCAAGTGGTGGAAAAAATCCGTCAACTGGGGATTACTACAGTACAAGGGTGTTGGGATGAGGATATCGTTGAGGGATTAAATGCCTGTGAGTGCAGTTATCCGTCGCTTTTAGCAGAAAAACGGGGTAGATTAGCTCATGAGTGGACAAATCAAATAATCACCCCAGAAAACCGTAATTATTTGTCAAAACTGCCCGAAATTTTTAAGCTAGATCACCTCTGTTTTGTCCATGGTAGTCCCCAAAGTAACCATGAGTATCTTTTAGCCGAAATGGACGCTTTTACGGCTTTAGAACGGGTTTTATCGGTAGATACAGAGGTTTTATTCTGTGGACATACCCACATCCCCTACATTCGCACTCTCGACGCGGGAAGCTTGCAAATAAAAGTTTATCAACCCGATGGGGAACAGTCGCGGCAATTTACCACACCGGTTAAACGTATCATCAACGTGGGATCGGTGGGAGAACCGCGTCACGGTCGTCCAAATGCCACCTATGTGATTTACGATCGAGAAACGGCAGCGGTACAACTGCGAGAAGTGGCCTATAACTATCAGGAAACCTGTCAGGCTATTTTAGCATCGGGTTTACCTCCTATTTTCGCTTGGCGATTGGCTAAGGGTCTAGAATATGCGGAAAAAGCCGATGATCCGACTCATGTTTGCGAACGTTAATTTGTGATAAATCAAGAAATTATGTGGGCAATTTTAAGCGGTATTCAAGGCAATTTACCAGCCTATCAAGCGGTCTTGGAAGATATTCAGCAACGGTCAGTTACTGTAGAAAATTTATATATTTTAGGAGATTTTATCGGTGTTAATCCCGATAGTGAAATGCTAGTAGAACAAATACGTTATCCCACTAAAAATAACTTATATCCGCAGGTTTGTCGGGGATGGTGGGAAGAACAATGTTTAATTTTACACAGTTTAGGAGCCACAGGAGAACCGACGGAATTAATCGATAAACATGGAATTGATAGCACTAAACAACTCTGGGATGCAGTTTCTTTAGAAACGGTGCAATGGTTACGAAATCTCGATTTTGGTTTTGTCGAGTTGGATTGTTTATTAATTCATGGCAGTAGTGTCAGTGTTAGTGAAGAATTAACCCCCGATACTCCCCCATGGCAAATTTTAGATCGACTGCAACGGGTGGGAGTTAATAATCTATTTTGTGGTCGTGCGGGAAAAGTTTTTGATTATTCTTTACAGTCCGCTAATTTAACCAGCACTGTTACTACTTTAGATAAACGGCAACCAAGTCAAACTTTGACGATTCAAGATAAGCGTTTAGTTGGGGTTGGTAGCGTTGGTAAAGAATTAAATAAAGCAGTTTACACTCTCTATAATCCTAGTAATAATTGCGTGGAGTTTAGAACCGTACCTTATTAATCTTTCAGAGATTAATTAAATATTCAAGATTAATTTAAGTAGGTAGGCGTTAAAAATTATCAGACACCCCCCTTATCAAGGCTATCCCTTATAGGGATCTTTCTTAACAATTTTTGCAGTAAGCACTCCAACCCTTATCCTGACTTGATTTCAGTTTTTTCTTTGTCAGTAAGGGTGTCAACAAGGAATATTACAAATTGTTAACCGAGTCTTGAAAG
>NZ_JADBTX010000005.1:0-4274 GCF_020245945.1 Microcystis sp. M015S2 | reverse complement strand
CTTTCAAGACTCGGTTAACAATTTGTAATATTCCTTGTTGACACCCTTACTGACAAAGAAAAAACTGAAATCAAGTCAGGATAAGGGTTGGAGTGCTTACTGCAAAAATTGTTAAGAAAGATCCCTATAAGGGATAGCCTTAATAAGGGGGGTATCTGAAAGTTTTTAACACCTATAGCGGTGTGCAGTCGTATGAAGTACAGTGTCACGAGCTATAAACCATGCTAGGCAAGGCTTGGTCTGTATCTCACTCAAGCGCTTACCGCTATAGCGACTTAGAAGAAAATATATAATTAATATTATGCCCGATCGCTAATTAAATTAGCAATCGGGCGGTGGTGAGAATTAATTAACCCAAGATTTAGAAAGCTTGTTCAACTTCGGCAATTTCGGGAATCACTTCCCGGAGACGACGTTCGATGCCCATTTTTAGGGTCATGGTGGAACTGGGACAGGAACCGCAAGCACCTTGAAGACGCAGTTTGACGACTGGCCCGTCGATTTCGACTAATTCCACGTTACCACCATCCGCCATCAGGTAGGGGCGCATTTCATCTAAAACTTGTTCGACGTTATCAGGAGTCAGTGTTAAAGACATAATCAGCTTCTGGTCAGAGATTTATTACAGTGTAAGTAAGTGGTTTCAATTAAATTGAAGATAGATTTTGTCTTTGATCCCCCCTGCCCCCCTTGATAAGGGGGGTGCCGATAGGCGGGGGGATCTACCCTTGATAAGGGGGGTTTGATCCCCCCTGCCCCCCTTGATAAGGGGGGTGCCGATAGGCGGGGGGATCCGACAATTTTTAATACCCACCTACTTAGTTACTTCGATCCTAACGCTTTTTGGGCGGGGATAACCCTTAAGATTCTAAAAGCTGCAGATTGATAAAAGTAAATTCTGTGGTGGATTTTTCGCCCCCCGCGTCGATTGCGTTAATCACTTGACAGGAGGGTAAATAATAATTACCGATTTTTTCGTAGGTTTCCTTAAAGTCACGTTTTCCCTTTAATTCATCGGTTTTAGCATTGCGGAAAATGGCATTATAGCGAATAGAAATATAACCTTCTCCCGTATCGAGACTTTCCTCGGTATTAATAGTAAAAGCCATCGGTCCCATGACTCGACTGACTTGACAGATTTCCTGACCGCGGACTTTATAATTAGACCCCATAGCATCGCCGGTGACAAGAATTTCTACTGCACCGGTGGGATCATCTTGCCCGAAATTAAACTGGTTTTTGCCGTGGGAAGCCTCAAAATTGCCTCTTTTACGGTGAGTAACGATGTCGCGCATTTGATTATAGATACTTTCTTGCACTTTCTCGTCATCAATGCCCGTTACTTCCACACTATAATCGGCATTAACTTGAATTTTGCCCGTATGGACTTCCTCCCCTTGGGTGAGGATAATATCAGCAGTGTAACCGGGGAATCCTTCATCCCAAGTGTAACGGTTTTCGTAGGCGGAGCGGAAAATATCTCGGGCGTTCGTCGTGGCTACAGTCATAATCGCTTTACTTGTGTTGATAACTCCATTTATATCATTGTCGCTGATTTTTTCGCCTCTGGCCGAGATTTCTAGAAAACTAGATGAATTCCACAGCTTAGGGAAAAGTCAGTTAGAATGGGTCAATGACCCGTCCCTTGCTCGATTGCCATAAATCTAAATAAGCAAAAAATAAACATGAGCAATTATGACAAAATTAAGTCCAAAAGTTACCGCAATTATTCGTTCTGGTGAACAACAAGGATATGTAGGTGAATGCGTGGAAATTTCGATTGTCACCCAGGGAAATACCTTAGATGAGGTGGTTAATAATCTCCAAGAAGCCATTTTACTGCATTTAGAGGGAGAAGACCCCAGGGAGTTCGGTCTAGTTGCCAAACCTTCTCTACAGATTATATTTGAGTTACAGCCAGAATATGCCTAAGCTGAAACAACTATCCGGCAAAGACATTATCAAAATTCTTGATCGATTTGGTTTTACTATTCACAGTCAACGAGGAAGTCACATAAAATTGCGTCGTGTCATCTCGGAGAGAAAGGAGACTTTAACTATTCCCAATCATCGGCAACTTGATCCTGGAACCTGTTACGCTATTTTTAGGCAAGCAAGTCAATATATTCCAGAATCAGAGCTTTATCCTTACTTCTATGACTTATAGAAAAAGTTAGGTAGTTGCTCGGGGCGTATCCTGATAGTATTTGATGATCAAAAAATCGGGCTAAAATAGAAAAAACTCACCCTCAGCGATCACGGCGATGGCAAAAGAAACGGCGAAAATCAAGCTTTATCGGAAAACCTATCAACTTCCCCAACTAAATCGCCCCGATTTATTAATTTTACAGGATCAGATTCAAGAAAGACAGCAACTGATTAAAACTGGAAAACGGGTCCGCAATACATGGTTAGGATTGAGGAAAAAAGAAGAACCCCTCGATTTCGAGGAAACTTTTCAAGAATTAGAAAGATTAGTCGGGGACTATAACCAGTTAATCAGATTTCTCACCGACCATAAAGATGAATACCGGCGGTTTTTCCAGTCACTCACCGAGGAAATCAAAGAGGCAGTGGCGGTTAAATGCCATAAATTGGCAGAAAAAGAGCGAAAACGCCAATCTCTAGAGAATAGCCCCGACTCGGCCGAAGTGCGAGACATCCTGAAACTACAGAAACAGCAGATTTTCCGCACCGTGATTCTTGTTGGTCGCGCCAGCTTGCTCATGCTCAAGAAAATCGACCTAATCAGCGAAAGTATCCAGAAATTAGCCGAAGATCAGGATACACAAAAACGGGTTTTCTCGAAAATGATCGGCGAGTTGAACGTTTATAAACAAGTGTATCAGTTGCAGATCGAGTTAGATAGTCTGGAAAAAGAAGCGATCGAAATGGCCAAAGTAGCCATTAATCTAGAACAATACCTAAAACCAATTATCGGACAGTTTCAGGGTTTGATCGATCGAGTAGTGACCATTGACGGGGAACTTTCCCGCAGTGTCAGCGAAGTGGAATCCCTCGTCCAGAACATTCTCAGTTCCGAATCGGCCCTATCTTTCCGCAAAAACGAGAATCTATCGGCTAGTTTGCTCAATTTCCTCGTCACCAGCGAAGAAAAGCGCGGACGTTTAGCGAGCGCATTAGAGCGAGCCGAACAGGAAGGATGGCAATGGACAGAAGTGGAAATCCCCGACGAGGAAATCGAACTGGAAACCGCCATTCAACGCATCAACGACCATGTAATCGAGAGAGTCGGGGACTTTAGCACCTCCGTCGTCGGTGACTCTCCTATTCCTCCCCAAACTCAACCAGAGACAGCGCTAGGGGATAAAACTTCATTTACCGAAAACCTAGCCAAGGGAGTCACACTGGAAATGGTAGGCTTACCAGCAGGTCAATTTCTCATGGGATCTCCTGATAGTGATCCCTATGCTCAAAGTGATGAAAAGCCTCCACACCAAGTTAAAGTCAACAGTTTTGCCATTGGCAAATATCCCATTACTCAAGCACAATATCAAGCGGTAATGGGAACCAATCGCTCTCATTTTTCAAATAATCCCCAAAATCCGGTAGAAAAGGTTAGTTGGGATGATGCTCAAGCTTTTTGTCAGAAATTGAGTCAAATAACCGGGAAAACCTATCGCCTACCCACAGAAGCGGAATGGGAGTATGCTTGTCGTGCAGGGACAACCACTCGCTACTATTTTGGTGATAATGATAATCAGTTAGGAGATTACGCTTGGTATGAGGGAAATTCTAATCGTACAACTCATCCCGTAGGACAGAAAAAGCCCAATGGTTGGGGACTGTATGACATGAGTGGCAATGTTTGGGAGTGGTGCGAAGACGATTGGCATGATAGCTATATTGGAGCGCCGGATGATGGCACGGCGTGGATTGATAATGATAATCGGTCTCAGTCTAGAAAATGTCTGCGCGGCGGTTCTTGGAGCGTCAACCCTGATTACTGTCGTTCTGCCATCCGCGTCAGGAGCTTCCCCGGCAGCCGCAGCATCATCTACGGTTTTCGGGTTGCGTGTGTCTCCCCAGGACTTTAACCCTTTGCTCTTTTGCCTTTTTGCCCTTTGTCTCCCGCCGCTAGGCGGGTCGATTTTTTTTTTGAGAAAATTGAGGTATGGCATAGAACGAGTTAGTTAGGACAGATGCCTGAAGGCTTTACTCACAGCATCCACAAGGTTTTCACTATCATTGATAATCTGACTAACATAGTTTTTCAATCTAGCCCAGAACTTTTCAATTTTGTTGAGATCTGG
>NZ_JADBTX010000049.1:0-60945 GCF_020245945.1 Microcystis sp. M015S2 | reverse complement strand
CCATAATCATAGTATTCATTCAATCATTCCAATCACAGTTGAGACTAATTATGCGATGGACTATGATTGATTATTGATAAAAGGTTACTGAATACAACATACGCCAATTCAGACTTGAATTGGCCATAATCATAGTATTCATTCAATCATTCCAATCACAGTTGAGACTAATTATGTGATGGACTATGATTGATTATTGACAAAAGTTTACTGAATACAACATACGCAAATTCAGACTTGAATTGGCCATAATCATAGTATTCATTCAATCATTCCAATCACAGTTGAGACTAATTATGCGATGGACTATGATTGATTATTGATAAAAGGTTACTGAATACAACATAATCATAGTATTCATTCAATCATTCCAATCACAGTTGAGACTAATTATGTGATGAACTGTGATTGAAGTGATAAGTGATAACTGTTTACTGATCACTGATCACTGATAATAACCCTTGACCGCCAAAACGAACAACATCGGTACAAAATAACCCCGTTTCCTCCTGCACGGTTTCTATAGCTTTAACTGCCGCCTCCGGACTAAGATGAAAAGTATTTAAACTAATCCCCTTTACCTTCACTTCCCCGAAACTTCCCCCGGCGCTGGCAGTCATTTCGTAGAGTTTAATCACTTCTGTTAGGGGAGGGATGAGAATATCGGGTAAATCATTGATATGAATTTGTCCAGCGCGATGGACGAGAATTAACCCCGTTGGTTGACTGCCACGCATTAAGGGCAAGGTAGCAGTCGAACCGGGGTGTAAAAGAGAGCCTTGACCCTCAATAAACAAAATATCGTTATTTTCCGCCGATTCTAACACCAAAGCCTCGATCGCACCAGCAGCATAATCGACGCGCACCGCATCCAAGGGTACACCCTTCCCCGCGATCATAATTCCCCCCTGTCCAGTGGCTAAAAATTGCGATTTTAGCCCTTTTTCTTGGGCTGCCCGATGTAATTCGATGCTAGTGGACATTTTGCCCACACTCATATCCGTGCCTACGGTTAAAATACGCTGACAGGTTAAATTTTTCGCCCGCGCTTGCCCAATTTTTAAACCTTGGGGTTCCAGACGGATATCCCAAATCCATTGATCCGGTTTAAGCTGAGGAAAAAGGGGTTTTAGGGGTGTATGGAGACCATTAACGAGGGATAACCCTGCCTTTACCCCCTCTTTGATTTCTTCTAACCAATGGGGGGGTAAAATGCCTCCTGAAGGTGCGATGCCAATTAACAGAGTATCGGGATGATAGGTTAAAGCTTCCCTAACACTAGCAACAATCGGCAAGGGGCGATCGATTCCGGCCACTTCTTTTAAGGTGCTGCCGGCGCTTTCTGCGTCAATAATCGCCACTACCTGCGCTTTCGCGTAACGCAGATAACTTAATCCGGTTTTGCCGCGAGTTCCTTTGATTCCCTCGTGGAGAAGAATCGCTACTTTCTTGTCAGGAGTCAAATAATTAGTCATCTTTTATCCGTAAACTAACACCCAAACCGGGTGAATTATTTGGTTGTAAACGTCCCTTTTCTAAGCTTAATCCCGCGAAGGGATCATCGCGTAAATTTAAATGACTATCTAGGTCAAGATAGTTGACAAGCGGGCTAAGATGTGCTATGGCAGTATTGGCTAAACTGCTGTCAGAGTAACATCCGAACATAATTTGCAGTCGGCAAGCTTGGGCAACATGAATCATTCTTTGCACTTCGGCTAATCCGCCAGCTTTCATTAGTTTAATATTAATGCCGTGGACTCGATCGGCCAGTTTCGGGATATCTTGACTAGAAAAACAGCTTTCATCGACGAAGATAGGTAGGGGCGATTTTTGGTATAAATCAATTAAATCTCGTTCTTGTCCCACGGATAGGGGTTGTTCCACATAAATAACGCCTTTTTCCTCTAACCATTGGCACATTTTCACCGCATCCCTAAATTGCCAACCACCATTAGCATCGACAGTTAGGGGCAAATGGGGGACAATTTCTTTAATAGCCAGAATTATAGCTCGATCGGCTTCTATACCGTCCGGTGAGCCTAATTTGACCTTTAATAAGCTAAAATCGCCGATTTCTAGCCAATCTAACAGCCTTTTCTGCACATTTTCTGGAGAATTTAAACCGATAGTAACAGAAACTGGCGGAATTAAAGAGCGATCGAGTCCAAAAATTTGCCAGAGAGGTAAATTAGCTTTTTTGCCTAACCAGTCGTGCAGTGCCGTGTCAATAGCGGCACGAGTAGCCGAAGATATCTGATTTTGCCATAAAATTTTTTCAATTTCTTGGCGTTGACAGGGGTGAAAAGATTGTAAAATAGGAGCGATCGAGTTTAATTCTTGCAGGATTTTATCGGGTTTTTTCTCCTCGCTGGTAATATCAAAAGGGGATGCCTCTCCCCAACCTTCGATATTTTCCTCGCTAATTTTCAGCCAGATATTAGTATTTTTGCTGGTAGTGCCGCGACTAATTGTTAAAGGTACTCGTTTATGAATAGTAAAAGTTTGCCAGTTTAGCAGCATAATTCACCTGGGGATGATCGGGGAATAGGAACAGAAAAATTATCTACACTTGCCCAAATCCTTACTTCTGTCCACTCTCCCCGCCATCATACAACTTCCGGCGGTGTTTTTCGTCAAAGACAAAATATGATAGGCTAACCGAAGGTGTAAGCAAGACGGCTGCGGGTTAGGAAATGGGATGAAAGAGGAGTGAGTTAACCAAAATCAATGATTAAGAAAAAGATTTCTTACTGGGTAAATGGAGGTATTGCCCTCATTGATCGCTATCTGATCAGCCAACTACTACCGCCATTTTTATTTAGTGTTGGTTTATTTGCCTCTTTGGGAGTAGCGATCGGCAATCTTTCCGATTTGGCTAATCAGGTAGTTGATGCGAATCTACCCCTCGCTTCGGCCCTAGAAATTCTCCTGTTAAAAGTGCCAGAATTTGTCACTTATTCCCTGCCGGTTTCTCTTTTGCTGGCCACTTTAATCACCTACGGACGTTTAAGTAGTGATAGCGAAACCGTTGCCCTGCAAAGCTGTGGAGTCACTCTTTATCGTCTTTTTATACCCACTTTTTGCCTGAGTTTAATAGTTACAATTGTGACATTTTTATTAAATGAATATGTGGTTCCCAATGCTAATTATCGAGCCACAGAAATTTTAGTGCAGAAAATTAATAAAGAAGCAAGTTTTTGGAAGAATAAAGATTTTTATTATCCCGATTATGAAATAAAAACCCTAGAAAATGGTACGATTAATCGCAATTTAAGAAGTTTATTTTATGCCGAACAATTTGACGGGGAAAAGATGAAAACCGTCACCGTTATCCGTTGGCTAAAACAAGAATTAAATCAAATTATTATCGCCGATTCGGCCCGTTGGAATGCCGTCGATAACGTCTGGGACTTTTTTAACGGCATTATCTATGAATTAACCCCCCCTAACGCCTCCTATAGCCAAGTTATCCCCTTTAAAGCCGAAAAAATCGCTTTATCTCGTTCCGCTTTCGATTTTGCTCGTCAAAGCCGCGATCCCTACGAGATGAACATACCACAGGCGCTCGAATATGTGCAACTGCTCAAACTCAGTGGCGATGATAAGAGAGTCAGGTTTTTTCAAGTGCGAATCCAGCAAAAAATCGCCTTTCCCTTTGTCTGTATCGTCTTTGCTACCATCGGCTGTGCCTTGGGTTCTCTACCGCAAAGAATCGGTCGGGGAACCAGTTTCGGTCTCAGTGTCGCCATTGTTTTTCTCTACTATCTTTTCAACTTCTTAGTGGGCAGCTTGGGACTAACCGCCACCCTCTCCCCCTTCCTAGCTGCCTGGCTGCCTAACTTTTTCGGTTTTGGTTTAGGTCTGTGGTTATTATGGCGACTTAACGGTTAGACTTTTTTAAAAATTTTCGTCAAGATAGGAGACGTAGAGTTATAGCAGGCCTCTTAGTCTATGTTTCCCTTCTTCTTCAACACTTGTGGCAGCACTTCCCGCCAAGAATGTCAAGAGCGTAAATTAACATTCCTCAAATGGATGCGCGATGACCTCGAAACCCGTCTAGCGGGATTAAATGCCGCTATCGAAACTATCGAGCGTCAAATCAGTCGGGAAGGTCAATAAACCCTGAAAATAGGCGAGTTTTCCCCTCGCCTTCTCCCCACAATTAGCTAAGAGAGATAACTTGACAGTTGTATTCGCCAAGAGGGATAATAGTAGTTTGTGTGAACTTTAGCTAGACTAAAATACCTTGGCTAACGTTATTGTAATCGGCGCTCAGTGGGGCGACGAAGGAAAAGGAAAAATCACGGATCTGCTGAGTCGATCGGCGGATGTGGTGGTGCGTTCTCAAGGTGGCGTAAATGCGGGTCATACCGTCGTCGTCGAGGAGCAAACGTTCAAACTCCATCTAATTCCCTCTGGGATTCTCTACCCAGATACGGAATGTATAATCGGCTCAGGAACAGTCATAGATCCCTCGGTGTTACTCAAAGAGATGGCGCAATTACACGCCCTCAATGTCACCACCGACAATCTCTATATCTCGCAAACGGCTCATGTCACTATGCCCTATCATCGGCTGCTCGATCAAGCATCCGAGGAAAAACGGGGTAAATATAAAATCGGCACCACGGGACGGGGTATCGGCCCCACCTATGCCGACAAATCCGAGCGCATCGGCATTCGAGTCATCGACTTGATGAATACCGAGAATCTGCGGCAAAAACTAGAATGGACGATCAATTATAAAAACGTCATTTTAGAAAAGTTATATAACTTACCGCCTTTAGATGCGAAGACGGTGATCGAGGAATACCTAGAATATGCCGAGATACTGCGTCCCCATGTGGTCGATAGTTCCCTAAAAATCTACGAAGCAATCCGCAAGCGTAAGAATATTCTTTTTGAAGGGGCCCAAGGCACCTTACTCGACCTCGATCACGGAACCTATCCCTACGTTACCTCCTCCAATCCGATCGCTGGGGGTGCTTGTGTGGGTTCTGGTATCGGTCCGACGGTAATCGATCGAGTGATCGGTGTGGCCAAAGCTTACACCACTAGGGTGGGGGAAGGGCCATTTCCCACGGAATTAGAGGGGGAGATCGAGCAGTTATTATGCGATCGTGGGGCGGAATTCGGAACCACCACCGGTCGTCGTCGTCGCTGCGGTTGGTTTGATGCGGTTATCGGTCGTTACGCGGTGCGAATCAATGGTTTAGACTGTCTAGCGATTACCAAATTAGATGTTCTCGATACCCTAGAGGAAATCAAAGTCTGTGTCGCCTACCAATTGGACGGCCAAACCTGTCGCCATTTACCCAGCAGCGCGGCGGAATTTGCCCGTTGTCAACCGATTTACCGAACGATGCCGGGGTGGCAACAACCCACCAGCGATTGTCGGAGTCTGGAAGACCTGCCCAAACAGGCCCTCGATTATCTAAAATTCCTGGGGGCGATCATGGAAGTACCGATCGCGATTATCTCCCTAGGAGCTAGTCGCGACCAAACCATCATCGTTGAAGACCCCATTCACGGGCCAAAACGCGCTCTTTTGGACGAAAATGGCTCACCTTGGGATAATCACGAATTTTAAATCATTGCTAAAGAGGATTAGTCAACTATGCAAGTTAGCGTTGAATGTCAAAAAAGACCCGAAAATATTAACCCCAGGGCCCTACGTCGTCAGGGTTTGATCCCAGCGGTTCTCTACGGCCACAACGGCACGGAATCGGTTTCCCTCGTGGTGGGAGAAAAAGCGGCCTTAACCCTACTGAAAAAAGCCTCGGTAAATAATACCTTGGTAGATGTGAATGTTCCCGAAATGCCCTGGACGGGAAAGGCTTTGATCCAAGAGGTGCAATCTCATCCCTGGAAAAGAAATCTCTATCATCTCAGTTTCTTCTCGGTGTCTGCCCACGGTAAGCTCGATATCGTTGTTCCCATTAAAGCCATGGGAGAAGCGATCGGAACCAAACAGGGCGGTTTAATCGAACAGTTCGTCAACGAAGTTAATGTCTCCTGTACTGCTGATAATATCCCAGAAGTGATCGAATTTGACGTTTCGGAGATCGGTGTGGGGCAATCCCTGCTCGTGGGTGATTTAAAAATGCCGGAAGGGGTGACTTTAAAAGACGATCCCCATACCACCGTTTTTGCCATTGTTGCCGCTAAACGGTAAATTCATTGTGCGAAACGTTTGGGCATGAAATAGGGTTTAAATCCCCAAAATAACCGCCTAGTAAGGTCTTCAGTCCCTTGACTGAATCTAAAAGGTCAACCTTGACCAACCTTATAACTGTTTATCTGTCCCGACGTTTAGTAAAGGGGACTCAAGGTCAATACACTTGTAATAAATCTTTACAAGTTGAGAGTAACGGCGATAGCCACCCCCAGTTTCAGAAATCACAACTCTGGAATTGAAGCGGGGAACGGAAGGCTCCGAGGTGTAACCTAACACCAGAAACGAGACCACTGCCAACCATCCATGATTAGGCTGGGTTCCGAATGTCCGACCTGAACCATCGTTAATTATCAGCAGTGAAAAGAGGTTGATACACTGCGTTCAAAAAGAATAAAGGGGAAAAGTAAGGAAATTGGATTTTCACTTACACAGACCTTTAAAATACCCCAAGCGAGGGAGTGGAACGAACCACAAAGACACAAAGGACACAAAGATCGATCGATCATATTGTAAGTTAAACTGATCACACAGAACCGAGAAGAGCCAAAAGCGAACTATGAAAAGCTGAGAAACCACTTTAGACCGGGTACGGTTAAACTCAGCAACGGAAAAGAAAGACGATGTAGCCGATGTGGGCAGTATTTCACCCCATTGGACTTAATCGAAGTTGACCACATTCACCCTCTAAGCTTAGGCGGAAAGGATGAATATAAAAACCTTCAACTACTACATCTGATCGAAGCCTAGAACCATCTTGATTGACATCCCACGAAGATTTTGTCAATCTAGATAATACACAGTTAACCAAAGGATGTCAAGCTGTATCTTTAACAAGGGAACAGTCAAACTTAGGAGCCGTATGAGGTGAAAATCTCATGCACGGTTCTGAATGGGAGGGGAGGTCGGTGACGATCTTCTCGACCCCTAATGATCAAAAAATCTAGCCGCCCGAACCCGATGATTTCCTCCTTTCCCGTTCCTAATAGCTTAAATTGCCCTCAAATTCGCCTTGCTATTCGTTGCCTGCAGCCGCAATTGGTTCACTGGCGCCGACAAATACACCAAAAACCAGAACTAGGCTTTCAAGAACACCTCACCGCCTCCTTAATCAGTCAAACCCTGACTAAATATGGAATTGACCATCAAACTGGCATCGCTGGCACTGGAATTGTCGCCACCATCGCAGGCAGTCAACCGGGGCCAGTTTTAGCCCTGCGTGCCGATATGGATGCACTACCGATCGCCGAAGAAAACCAAGTCCCCTATCGTTCCCAACATCCGGGCCAAATGCACGCCTGTGGTCACGATGGTCACACAGCCATCGCCCTCGGCACAGCAGTTTACCTAGCACAAAACCGTCACGATGTCAAGGGTACAGTAAAAATTATTTTCCAACCCGCCGAAGAGGGGCCGGGGGGGGCGAAACCGATGATCGAAGCGGGAGTGCTGAAAAATCCCGAAGTGGAGGGAATTATCGGGCTACACCTCTGGAATAATCTGCCCTTAGGGAAAGTGGGCGTGAAAAATGGGGCCTTAATGGCGGCGGTGGAATGTTTCGATCTCCAGATTCAAGGCCGGGGCGGCCACGGGGCAATTCCCCATCAAACCGTCGATTCACTACTGGTGGCGGCCCAAATTGTCAACGCCCTGCAAACCATCGTCGCCCGCAACCTCAACCCCCTCGATGCTGCCGTGGTGACTGTGGGCAAATTAGCAGCGGGAAGCGCTAGAAACGTGATCGCCGATAGTGCTAATCTCAGTGGCACGGTGCGCTATTTCAATCCCCAGTTAGGGGGCTATTTCCGACAACGGATGGAAGAAATTATCGCGGGCATCTGCCAAAGTCAGGGGGCCAGTTATCAATTCGATTACTGGCAATTGTATCCCCCGGTAATCAATCATGATCAGATGGCGGAATTAGTGCGAGCAATCGCCGCACAAGTGGTGGAAACCCCAGCCGGAATCGTTCCCGAATGTCAAACCCTGGGAGGGGAAGATATGTCCTTCTTTTTACAGGAAGTACCGGGCTGTTATTTCTTCTTGGGGTCTGCCAATCCCGAATTAGGATTAGCCTATCCCCACCATCATCCCCGCTTTGATTTTGATGAATCAGTCTTAGGGATGGGAGTCGAGATTTTTGTCCGTTGCGTCGAAAAATTCGGCAACTCTAAGACTTTCTAGCAATCCGTTCAAGGTGAACAGTTTTTGTCAAACCTGAAACCGCTAAACTGATCACTGAATCAGACAGGTAAAAAAACCCATGAACAATAACATCCACGAAAACGATACCCAACGGGTGAAAATCCTCAGCGAAGCCCTACCCTATATACAAGAATTTCGCGGTCGCACCGTAGTGGTTAAATACGGTGGCGCGGCCATGAATAACAGCGATATCAAAGACACGGTCATGCGAGATATCGTTTTTCTCTCCTGTGTGGGGGTTCGTCCCGTTATTGTCCACGGCGGCGGTCCAGAAATCAATAGTTGGCTGGATAAATTAGGCATTGAACCCCAATTTAAAGACGGTTTACGCGTCACCGATGCCGCCACCATGGATGTGGTAGAAATGGTGCTGGTGGGGCGCGTCAATAAAGAAATTGTGGCCCTGATCAATCAAGCTGGCGGTAAAGCGGTAGGATTATGCGGTAAGGATGGTAATCTGATCACTGCCCGTCCCGTGGGGAAAGAGGGCATTGGTTTTGTGGGAGAAGTCAGCGGTGTCGATACTAGCGTTGTCGAATCCTTGGTCAATAGTGGCTATATTCCCGTGATTTCCAGTGTGGCCGCCGATGAAACCGGCCAGGCTCATAATATCAATGCCGATACGGTAGCCGGAGAAATAGCGGCGGCTTTAGGGGCAGCTAAACTGATTTTGATGACCGATACAGCCGGAATTTTAGAGAATTACAAGGATCCTTCCACTTTATTGGCTAAATTGGATATCCAACAGGCCCGGGAGTTGATTCAAAAAGGCATCGTTGCCGGCGGGATGATTCCCAAAGTAGGCTGCTGTGTGCGATCGCTGGCCCAGGGAGTTCAGGCCGCTCATATTATCGATGGTCGTCTTCCCCACGCCCTTTTACTGGAAATTTTCACCGATCGAGGCATCGGTTCCATGATTGTGGCTTCCGGTTATACTAATCTATAGTAGTAATTACCGTACTTTTGCTCAAAAAGACTTGCCTAAAACCAGAGATCTGGTGTACAAATAAGTTAATAAACGCGCTTCTCGCTCCTTTGTAATGGCAAAAGTCTTAGTCTTGAGTTAGTTTAGTCGGGAAGCGCAAAATCTGAAGTATTCATAGCAATTGAATTTATGACCAAACAAGCTGTAGCTCACCCGATGGTGAGGTTTCAACGCAAGGCTAGCAAGTGGATAGATGCAAAAGTAGTCAAACCTAGCGATAGTATCTGGAAACTCGCTCTTTTATACGGAGATGAGTGGGCATACTGGAAGCAGGAGTTGCTCGATTTCGGTTTCTCCATGCAAGACCCTCTCAGCGAAGTGGTAGCGGTAGAAGCTTGGGACGAGGAATAAGCGACCATCGACTCAAAAGCAGCTTTCTAGCAAGATTATCGCCATGGGATCGACTCCGATTATCCTTTCCGCTCTGGTTATCTTATCCTTAAGCGCGAGTTGTTCTCCCAGGACAGAAACCCAACCACTGCCACCAGCGGCCCGTACTACTACCGTCAACGTCACCACCGCTAAACTGGCAACCATCGGACGCAATCTCGATTACACGGGAACTACCCGACCTTTAAAAGTCGTTTCTCTGCGATCGCAAGCCACCGGTCAGTTACTTAATCTCGTCGTCGATGTGGGAGATGAGGTGCAATTAGGACAAATCCTCGCTCATGTTGATGATCGTCTCCTCGCCACCGTTGTCCGGCAAGAAAAAGCCGCCCTGTCGGCCCTAGAAGCAGAATTAGCCCGGGCGAGAATTGAAGTCAGTAACGCTGAAATTGAAGTGGAGCGACTACAACTACAATACCAACAGGCCAAAAATGATGGCGAGCGCCTGCAAAAATTAGCCCTAGAAGGAGCGATTCCCCTGCAACAGGGCGAAACAGCCCAAACCACGGCGGCAGTGGCTTTAAAAGCCGTTAATAGCGCGAGATCGAGAATTAAAGTCGAGGAACAGGTAGTGGCGGCAATTATCGGCAGAATTGCCGCCCAAAAATCGGTCATCGCTCAGGAACAACAACGTCAGGCCTACGCTATTCTTAAATCACCGGCGACGGGGATAGTTATCGAAAAACTGAAAGAGCCGGGGGATTTAGTCAGTATCGGCGATGAAGTCCTCAAAATTGGCGATTTTCAACAGGTCAAGGTAGTAGTATTATTATCGGAATTGGATTTAAAAACAATTAATTTAGGACAAACGGTTAATGTCAGCCTTGATGCTTTCGGTGAGAGAAATTTTTCCGGTCGCATCAACAGGATTTTTCCCCTCAGCCAAGGCACGGCCCGGCGGATTCCCGTGGAGATTACTCTACCCAATGGGGATGGTTTAATTAAAGGGGGATTATTGGCCCGGGTGCGGTTTAATAATAATTCTGCCGCGCAGGTGATTGTCCCCGAAACAGCAATTGTCAGTCAGGGGGAATCCCCAGCCATTTTTGTCCTTTCCGAGTCTAACTCACAAGTGCAAAAACGTCCCGTTCGTCTCGGTCAAGCGCTCGACGGTCAAGTAGAAATTATCACCGGACTTGAACCGGGGGAGCGTTTCGTCGTTAATAGTAGTAAACCTTTGCAAAATGGCGAAAAAGTCCGGGTCAGTATCCTGAGTAATCCTTGATTAGTTCGGGATTGCTAAGTAGTTAGGTGTTAAAAACTGTCAGATTACCCCCCTTATCAAGGGGGGACTAAGGGGGGATCAAACCCCCCTTATCAAGGGGGGACTAAGGGGGGATCAAACCTAAAATCCATTTTTAATTTAATTATAACCAGCTACTTAATTCCTCTTGACAAAATCCCGACACTTGACATATACTTATTTATATAATGGGAATCCGTGCCTGCCTGCGACCCCCTCATTTTCAGGCAAGATGGACTTAAGAAAATTAAATTTTGAGCGCACGCAGTTCGAGCAACTCACTGACCACGATGCACCCCCACAATAATATTATTGTCGGGAGCGATTGCATTCGTCCTCTTTAAGGGGGAATAATAATACAATTGAGAATGCAGTCAATCCCCTTAATCTCTATGGTCAATAAACTATACTACGGTGATAACCTAGAAGTGCTGCGGAAATATATCAAAGATGAATCGATCGATCTTTGTTATATCGATCCACCCTTTAATTCTAAACGTAATTACAACCAAATTTATAACAACTTAGGTAAGGAAGATCAAGCACAAGCACAAGCGTTTGTGGATACCTGGACATGGGATAATCACGCTAACGAAGCTCTAGAAGAAATTCAAAGCAACTATCAGGGTAAATTTACCAGTCAGACTATCGATTTAATTGACGGTTTAACCAAAGTTTTAGGTAAAGGCAGTCTTCTTGCTTATCTGGTGAGTATGACTCTGAGGATTGTGGAAATCCATCGAGTTTTAAAATCTACCGGTAGCTTTTATCTCCACTGCGATCCTACTGCTAGTCATTATTTAAAAATAGTTTTAGACGCTATTTTTTGCTCTCAGGGGGGTGATTTTAAAAATGAGATAGTTTGGCAAAGAACTAATTCTCATAATATTAATGCTAAATATTTTACAAAAATTCATGATATATTATTGTTTTATGTAAAAACAAAAAATTACAGATGGAATCCGATTTTTTTTGATTACTCACCAGAACAACTTAGCCGTTATAAAACCGATAAAGAAGGGCGGCTATATAAAGCAGAAAACCTAACTATTGCCACAGCTAGTGAATCACGAAATTTTGTATGGCGAGGAGTACAACCTCCCGCAAATAGAGGCTGGGCTGGCTCATTAGAACAGTTAGAAAAATGGTGGTCAGACGGTAGAATTTTAGTTAAAAGAGATGGAAATCCACGACTGGATGGTTTGAAAGTTTATTTAGATGAAATGAAAGGTAAAAGAGTTGATGATTTATGGATCGATGTTAGTCGTATTGGAAATACAAGTTCTGAACGTCTGGGTTATCCCACGCAAAAACCGGAGGCATTATTAGAAAGAATAATCAAAGCAAGTAGCAATAAAGGAGATGTAATTTTAGATGCCTATTGTGGGTGTGGAACGACTATCGCTGTAGCAGAGAGATTAGAGAGAAACTGGATTGGAATTGATATAACCTATCAGAGTATTAGCTTAATGTTAAAGCGATTAGAGGACTCCTTTGGTAAAAATGTTTTAGATAAAATTGAACTGAACGGTATTCCTAAAGACATGGAATCAGCGCAAGCATTAGCCACTAAACCCGAGGATCGTACCCGCAAAGAATTTGAGAAATGGGCGGTTTTAACCTATAGTAATAACCGGGCAGTGATTAATGACAAAAAAGGGGCAGATAAAGGAATCGATGCTATTGCCTATTTTCAGGGAGATAAGGACAACCGCGAGAAAATTATTTTTCAAGTAAAATCCGGTAATGTCAAATCGGGAGACATCAGAGATCTACAGGGAACTATGACAATACAAGGGGCAGCCCTGGGTATATTTATCACCTTGAAACCCCCCAGCAAAGATATGATCCAAACAGCCAAATCTGCGGGAATTTATCGCAGTCGTTACATGAGTCAAAGTGTGGATAAAATTGAGATTGTGACGGTACAAGAAATCCTTGAACAGAAAAAACGTCTCGATGTTATCCTCACCTTTGAAGTTCTGAAAGCTGCCGAAAAACAAAGGGAAACCCAAGGACAACAAATGAGTTTAGATATACCCTTTCCCGAATAAAAATCCTTTGTTTAAGTAGCTAGGTATTAAGTAGCTGGTTATAATTAAATTGAAGATAGATTTTGGGTTCGATCCCCCCTACCCCCTTGATAAGGGGGTAGGGGGGATTGAGGGAGAATAGGGTGATAATTTTGTTAAAATATAGGTCAGCCTTAACCTACAATTGAATTGAAAATGTATGATTCTACCTGTAAATTTATCGCCCTTGAATATTCGAGAGACTTAGCCACTTGGTTACTGGGTAAACCCTTAGAATTAACAGAAATTAAACCATCGGAATTATCCCTAGAGCCAATTAGAGCCGATACTTTAATCTTTTTGGAGTCGGAAGAATTAATCTTACATATCGAGTTCCAAACCGACCCTAAAGAAGATATTCCCTATAGAATGCTAGATTATGCCACCAGACTCTATCGACGCTATCCCCGTAAACCTATCCATCAAGTGGTTATTTATCTAAGGAAAAGTGACTCCCCCAAAGTCCGACAGAATGATTATAAACAAGGGAAAACCTCTCATCAATTTGAAGTGATTAGACTTTGGGAACAACCCTCAGAACCCTTATTAAAGGCCCCCGGACTGTTTCCCTTTGCCATACTCGCTCAAGCGGAGAAACAAGAAAACTTACTGCGGCAAATTGCCCAAGAAATCGAGCAAATCAGCGATAGTCGAGAACAAAGTAATCTGGCCGCATCTACCGCAATTCTAGCCGGGTTAGTATTAAAGAAAGACATCATCCAACGATTATTGAGGAAGGACATCATGAAAGAATCAGTTATCTATCAAGAAATCTGGTCCGAAGGTTTACAAGAGGGACGACAAGAAGGACGACAAGAGGGAGAAGCTAACCTAGTTTTACGTCAATTAAATCGGCGGATAGGGGACATTTCCCCCGAATTATTGCCCAATATTCGCAGTCTTGACCTAGAACAGTTAGAAAACTTGGGAGAAGCTTTGTTAGATTTTCAGTCACCACAAGATTTAGAACAATGGCTGGAAAATTGCCGAGCTAGTTAGTACAAGTAAACTAAATGCTGTCTATCCATTCCCATGGAAGCAGCAAGCTCTCAACTCCCTTGAGAGTAGTTCACATTTTAATCTATTCCCCGGTAGAGATCGGCGATCGCTAAATCTAGGTTAATACTTGACAGGATCACCCGATCGCCTGTCTCGTAAATAGTCGTTTCCCATGTCCCCAGAGAATTACGACGACGGCATTCCACGCGCTGGATTTCTTGGGAAATTAATACATATTCTTCTAAAGTTTCTATCTGTTGATAATCTTGGAATTTTTCGCCCTTGTCAAAAGCGGCCGTACTGGGGGAAAGCACTTCCGCAATTAGTTTCGGATAGCGTTTCAGATAACGATCTTGGCGATCGCGCGGATCGCAGGTAACAAAAGCATCGGGATAGTAATAAAACTGATCTTGATAGTTAACCTTGACATTACCCGAGTGAAACCGACAGTCTGTAGAGTCGCCGAAATGTTCGTCAATGACTTTGAGAAAATTGAAGGCGATGCGCTCGTGATTATCCGTACCGCCGGCCATCGCATAAACCAAACCACGTCGGTATTCATGACGGATCTGACTCTGGCGCTCGATAGCGAGATATTCTTGGGGACTAATGTAGTTGGGAACCGCAATCATAATCTCTAGGGGAAAGCCTAGTATCAATTATAGTACGAGAATGGCTCTGGCTCTCCTATTCTTTGTGTGATCAGTTTAACTTATATGGCGGCGATCGATCTTTGTGTCCTTCGTGTCTTTGTGGTTCCTGACCCAGAGGGCTGATAAACCAGCGCAAGAGGGCAAAATCTTGATAAACTGAGGGGATAACTATCCCAGACAATCCCCATGACCACTCACTTTATTAGTGCCGAAATCGACCTACAGGAAACCCCGCAACAACTGCAGCAAGAAATCGAAAAAGAATTAGCCAAACGCGGTGAACCCTTGCGTTGGGCAATCACAGAAGTGGATACCGAGAATAATCAAGTCAAAGTCGAAGCGATTGTCACCACTGCCTCGTGAATTCCCGTCCCTATACCGCCGTACTAATCATTCCCACCGGCATCGGGGCTGCGATTGGCGGTTATGCTGGGGATGGCATTCCCGTGGCCAGAGCGATCGCCCAAGTTTGCGATCGCCTAATTACCCATCCCAATGTCCTCAACGGCGCACAACTGTACTGGCCTCTGGACAACACCTATTATGTGGAGGGTTACGCTTTAGATCGTTTTGCCCGGGGGGATTGGGGATTAAGTCCCGTCCATCAAAATCGCATCGGGTTACTATTCGATCGCGCCATTGAATTTGACCTCTTGCAAAGACACCTTCAGGCTGCCGATGCTGTCCGGGCTACCCTAGGCTTAGATCTCACCGATTACGTTATCACCGATGCCCCCCTGAATGTGCAGTTGCGAGAGGCAGCCTCCGGGGCCAGTTGGGGAACAATTGGCAATCCCGACAGCTTGCTGCGGGGAGCAGAAAAACTGATTAACCAGGGCCGGGCAGAAGCGATCGCCATTGTTGCCCGTTTTCCCGACGATCCCGATAGCATTGCCCTGGCTAATTATCGCCATGGTCAGGGGGTGGATCCCCTTGCCGGGGCCGAAGCGGTGATTTCCCATCTAGTAGTCCGACAATTCCAAATACCGGCGGCCCACGCTCCCGCTTTAAGTCCGCTGCCCCTGGATCCGCAACTTTCCCCCAAGGCCGCAGCCGAAGAAATCGGTTATACTTTTTTACCCTGCGTTTTGGTGGGTTTAAGTCGCGCCCCCCAATTGGTCAAGCAGCCCAGTCCCGATGCTATTTGGGGCCGGGAGGTGGACGCTCTGATCGTTCCCGCCAGTGCCTGCGGCTCTAGCACAGTTTTGAGTTTTTGTCAAGAAAAAACTGTACTGATTACCGTGCAGGAAAATAGTACAAGAATGAAGGTGGCCCCGGAACCTCTAGGGGTGAAAGCAATTAGGGTACACTCATATACAGAGGCGATCGGTGCGATCGTTTGTCAACGGGCCGGGGTTAGCCTCGCATCTCTTCGCCCTAATTTAAACTCTTTACGCTGTTTATCCGAGAATCCGTGACTAATTCCCCTAATCCCGAATTTGATCCCCTGACACGCACACAAGTCCTCACCATTATGGCGGTAACGGCGATTATCTTGCTGGTAGTCGCCAAAGTTTGGCAATATTTCGGTGCGATCGCTATTCCCGCCATTCGCTGGACTCTCCCGGATTTCCTGTTCGGATTAGCCTTAGCGGGGGCAATTAGTGGAATTAGTGGGCTTCTCTATGGTTTTTGGCCTAGTTATCGCCATAGTGCTAACGCTTACTTAGAATTAGTCATTAAACCTTTAGCTTGGCCCGATTTAATTTGGATTGGATTACTGCCGGGGTTAAGTGAAGAATTATTATTTCGCGGGGTGATTTTGCCAGCTTTGGGCTTAAATATCTTTGGTTTAACCGTTTCTAGTCTAATTTTTGGTATCCTTCATTTTAGCGGTTCCCAGCAATGGCCCTATGTTATCTGGGCAACTGTTGTCGGTTTTGCCCTCGGTTATACCGTCATCATCACCGGTAATTTATTAATCCCGATCCTCGCTCATATTATCACCAATCTCCTCGCTAGTTTTCTCTGGAAATTACAGAATAGGAGTTAGGGGATAGGGGAAGTGGGGAAGTGGGGAGATGGGGGAATTTCAACTAAAACCCTAAAACCCTAAAACCCTAAAACCCTAAAACCCAACACCCTACTCCTGTCTCCTATAAAAAATATGGAAGTACAATTTCGCGAATTTAATCCTTTTGATGTCTGGTTTTGGCTGGAATTTTCGACGGTTCCCTCGAATATGGAACAGCAGTATGTAGAAGAAGTTTTTGCTTCTTGGTTTTATTTGGGTAAATTAGGAGCTTTCAATGCCGAAAACCTACAGGTACAGGAGGTGGGAGTCGATATTAGTTATATGGAATACGATCCAGATATGGTCGAAAATGCCTTTATGTCACCGATGCACAATATGACCGATTTTGAATACTTAGGTACTTGGGGACGTTGTTGGTTTGATCTCGGTACTAGCGATCTTATTGCTTTGGATATTTTAATCAATGCCTTGACCCAATTAAGTAAGGATTTTGTCGATATTAAACGTTTAATTATCGGGGGAGAAAATCAAGATTGGACTGTCAGCGATCGCAGTAATTATCTCTTTAGCGAATAATTAGGTTTTACTGAAAAAGTTTCTTGGTGGGGTCTGTATTCAGGAGTCAGGAGACAGGAGACAGGAGATTATTTTTATTTATTCTTCCCACACCCCACACCCGACACCCCACACCCGACACCCCACACCCGACACCCCACACCCGACACCCCACTTAACAACATCTATGCTTAATCTCGTCTCCCTTCCAGAAATTCCCGCCGCTGCTTGGAAACGTCCTCTAGGCAAAGGTTGGGAAAAACCCTACAGCGTCCGCTATGCCAGCAATTTAGATGATGGTCCTTGGCATGGGATGCCTCTGGGGGGATTTGGGGCCGGTTGCATCGGACGTTCCCCCAAAGGTGACTTTAACCTCTGGCATCTGGACGGCGGTGAACACAGTTTTAATAGCCTTGCCGCCTGTCAATTTAGCATTTTTGAACAAACAGAAGACGGAAGCGCCCAAGCCTACGCTATGGCGACGGAAAGCCCGACGGATGGAACATTATCGCGCTGGTCGTGGTATCCAGCCGAAAAGGGAAACTATGGGGCACTTTATCCCCGCAGTTGGTACGAGTATAAAGATGTTTTTCAGACTCAATTAATTTGCGAACAATTCTCACCGGTTTGGGCGCATAATTATCAAGAAAGTAGTTATCCTATTGCCCTATTTGAATGGACGGCTCATAATCCCACCGATAAACCAATTACTATTAGTATTATGCTGACTTGGCAAAATACAATCGGTTGGTTTACTAACGCGATTAAATCCCCAGTGGTTAAAGTGAGAGATGATGGTAGTCCCGTCTATGAATATCAATCAAAATGGGGGGAAAGTGAGGGTAATTATAATCAATGGATTGTCGATAATTTCCGCGTTGGCTGTCTGATGCGTCGGGATTACGAAAACCCCGGGGAAGGGGATGGACAGATGGCGATTGCTAGTATTACTAATCCGAGTCTAGAGGTATTCTATCTGGGTAAATGGAACCCTGCCGGCGATGGAGGCGAAGTTTGGGACTATTTCGCCATGAATGGCTCTTTACCGGATATTGAGGACGAAACCCCCGCCCAAAAAGGGGAACAAACGGCCACGGCCATGGCGATTCGTTTTACCATTCGTCCGGGGAAAACTCGCAAAATTCCTTTTATTTTAGCTTGGGATTTACCAGTCACCGAATTTGCCCAGGGAATTAACTATTATCGTCGTTATACGGACTTTTTCGGTCGTAATGGTCAAAATGCTTGGGCGATGGTACGCACGGCTTTAAAACACGGCGATACATGGCGAGAGAATATTATTAACTGGCAAAAACCGATCCTAGAACGCACTAATCTGGCCGATTGGTTTAAAATGGCTTTATTTAATGAATTATACCTGTTAACGGACGGCGGCACTCTCTGGACGGCAGCCACGGAACAGGATGCGATCGGTCAATTCGGAGTGTTAGAATGTATTGATTATCGTTGGTATGAAAGTCTCGATGTGCGTCTCTATGGTTCCTTTGGGTTATTGATGTTATGGCCGCGCTTAGAAAAGGCCGTCATGGAAGCTTTTGCCAGGGCAATTCCCACCCACGACGACACTCCTCGGATTATCGGTTATAACCAAGCTAGTGCCATTCGTAAGGCTAAAAATGCCACTCCCCACGATTTAGGTGCGCCCAATGAACACCCTTGGCAAAAGAGTAATTACACCAGTTATCAAGACTGTAATCTTTGGAAAGATTTAGGCAGTGATTTTGTTTTATTAGTTTATCGGGATTATTTATTAACGGGGGCTAAAGATGAGGATTTTCTGCGGGAATGTTGGCCGTCAATTGTCCTGACTTTGCAATATTTAAAAACTTTTGACCTTGATAACGATGGGATTCCCGAAAATTCTGGCGCACCAGACCAAACCTTTGATGATTGGCGTTTACAGGGAATTAGTGCCTATTGTGGTGGTTTGTGGATAGCGGCCCTAGAAGCGGCGATTAAAATTGGCGAAATCATTGGAGAAGATACGGCAATTTTTACCAGTTGGTTACAGCAATCTCGCGCTATTTATCATCAGACTCTCTGGAATGGAGAATATTATAATTTAGATAGTGGCAGTGGTTCCGATGTGGTGATGACTGATCAATTATGCGGTCAATTTTATGCTCGTTTATTGGCTTTACCGGATGTGGTAGAAAATCAATACACGCAATCAGCTTTAGGTAAGATTTATCAGGCTTGTTTTCTCAAGTTTCATGGGGGAAAATTTGGCGCGGCTAATGGTTTAAAACCCGATGGTACTCCCGAAAATCCCGAGGCAACTCATCCCTTGGAAGTTTGGGTAGGAATTAATTTTGGGTTGGTGGCTTTTTTACTACAAATGGGAATGGAAAAGCAAGGATGGCAAATTACAGAAGCGGTGGTGAAACAAGTCTATGAAAATGGCTTACAATTTCGCACCCCGGAAGCGATTACATCGGTGGGAACTTTTCGTGCTTGTCATTATTTACGCGCCATGGCTATCTGGGCCATCTATGGGGTTTTGACGGAATTTCAGGGATAAATTTTCTTGGAGATATCCCCCTTTTCTCAACTTCAATTTCTCTCCTTGAATATTGGCTAAAAAATGTTCACCATGTCACACCATGGGCGACTGGTGGGGGTGTATAGCGTAGGTCTTTTCTTCGATCAGATTTGCTCATCACCACAACCTTAAGAGAGTCGAGTAATTTAGATAGTCAAGAGCTTATTTTATTCTTGTTCTCAAGTGGTAAAAACCGTTTAAAATTGAAAATAAACAGGGATAGGAAAGCCCTGTAACTGGAGGATCATGGCTAAAATTGTCGGTGTTCACGGTATTGCGCAAGAATTTGGGGGTAGCAACACGATTTGTGCTGAGTGGTTGCCAAGTCTCAAGGATGGATTGAAACTCGCGGGAACCGAGTTAGAGTCCGATACTGATTTTCGTTGTGCGTTTTACGGAGATATTTTCCGGGGAAAATCGAAAGCGATCGGTATCCCGAACTACGATGTTAATGATATCGATTCCGATTGGGAAAAAGAATTACTCCAGTTGTGGTGGCAAGAAACGGAACAAGTGGAAAATAATCATCCCAATGCAGATAGCCTTTTGAGAGAAAAATCTACCCCAAAAATTATCCAGAGAGCTTTGTCGGGGTTAAGTGAATCTCGGTTTTTCGGTAGCATTGCCGAGAAATTGGTTATTTCTTATCTTAAGCAAGTGGGGAGCTATTTACACGATCGAAAGCTAAAACAGCAGATTCAAGAGCGAGTAATAGAATGTATCGGTGAAGATACGCGGGTACTTGTAGCTCATTCTCTCGGTTCGATCGTCTGTTACGAAACTTTATGTCAGCATCCCGAATGGCCGATTAAAGTCTTTGTCACCCTCGGTTCTCCTTTGGGGATAAGACAATTAATTTTCGATCGACTGGAACCGTCCCCCCGCAATAACCTGGGGTGCTGGCCCGGAAATGTGAAAAGATGGGTAAATATCGCGGACGATGGCGATATGGTGGCGTTGACAAAGCAACTCAACCCTTTATTTGAGGGAACTATCGAGGATAAGCTAGTTTATAATGGTTGCAAGGCTCATGATGCCAAAAGGTATCTGACGGCGGTTGAAACTGGGGAAGCGATTCGATCGGGGTTAATCGATTGATGGGTAATGGTATGGATGAAGAAATCAAGTATTATCTAATCGCTTGTGGGACAAAGGATTACAAGAACTTAGACCCTGACGAGCAATTACCCAGCGTCGAGACGGATTTAGAACGGGTAATCGATCTGTTTACTCGTGATTTTGGATACCAGCGAGTGTTAACCGATTTAGATATTAATCCGAAAAAAGACGAAATTCCTCTCAAATTTGCTCAATGGCTTCAACAAAATTGCCGTGAAACCGATATTGTCATTTTTTATTATTCCGGTCACGGCGAGTATATACTGGGGGATAGACATTATCTTTTACTGGAGGATACTGATCCTAACCTAATTGGACAAACGGCTCTATCGACCGAAGATTTAGTTCGTCCTCTCAATAATGATGGGGTTCGGATAGCGCAGATCCTGTATATTATCGATACCTGTTACTCCCAAATGGGAGCGGTGGACGTTACAAAATTCGCTGCTGGCTCGATCGGGATATATCGATCGAGCAAAGAAAAAAGTATTGCCGTTCACACGATCGCCGCTTGTCGTGCCAAACAAACCGCTAAAGAGAGTGTATTCTCTACCGTGTTGGCAGCAGTTTTGAAAGATTTTTGTGAACATTCTCGTAATCGATATATTTCCCCCGATGAAATTGTAGGCAAAGTTAATGAAAAAATTCCCGACTCAATGCAACAAGAGGTTATACATGAACTGACGGGATCTCAGGGAGAAGCAAAATTTTTTCCAGTTATTCCTAAAACCATACGAACTTGGGAAGAAAAACGCCTTAAATTCACAGAAGAATTATTGAATGAATTTAAAAAATATTTATCAAAAAATTTACTTTTTATCAATTCATTTTTATTGAATAGTAAATTTTTAGAAGAGTTTATTTTGGACGATCTAGAACTTAAAGAACAATTAAAGAAATTATCAAACAAGCCGGTTATAGAGGGTATCTGTCCTCTCATAGCTTGTTCCGAGTGGTGTCGAACTAGGTTATTAGAAGAAGATAGGAGTAACCCGTCGATTGATGCTATCGAAGCTTGGCAGTCTAGGGTTATTAAGTATCGAGAAAATGCGGATTTAGATAAAATACAAAATGAGGTGAGGCAGTCCTGGGAAAAATTCAAGGAACGTATTAATCGAGAAGAGCTGAGACTTCAAATTGAAATAGAACAGGATCTCGATAAAGATAATAATACTGGAAGGGTGTTCAACTCATTTCACTTAAGAATGAATCTTTGGATTAAAAGTCAACATCGCCCCTTAGGAATATTTGCTGAAAACGAAAAAATTGAATTAAATAGCGAAATAGAATCTTGTCCAGAAAGCCAGACATTTCTCGCTAATTTAATTCGCAAAGCTCGTTATAGTTTGCCGAACAAAGTAAAGCTAAATCTCGAAATTTTTCTGCCAATAAAAGTTTTAAAATACCCTCTGGAAGAATTTCAATTTAAGCGGGGTACAATGTGGAGATCCCTAGGATACGAGTATCCTGTTTTTATTAACTCCTTCGATCGCTATTTCGATGAAGATTTCCGAGAAATCCGCGACGAGATCGAGGAGATCAAGAGAGCTTTATGGGAAAATGGTGGCGATCTTGACCAGAAAGATTACTACATCGGAACCGAACCATCGATCGCCGATCTGGAAGATATCGTCGAATCCCTGCCGATCGCCGTCTGGAGTCGAAACGCCAATCAACCGATGACAGATAACGATCTAAAACCCTCGGAATGGAGAAACTGGCCCGATAAGACCAAAGAATTACGCAGAAACAACCGAAAAATCGCCCTTTTCTGGGACGATCTATACCCCAAACCCGCTCCGAGACCGAGACCTCTAAACACGAAAGTGGTGGAATCCAATGGCCAATAAACCAGTTCCCAAACCAGAAGACCTTCGCATCTACCGGGGTTTGACCCTGAGCGCCGATAGTTTACCCACACCCGAAGAACAAAGAAATCACCTCGATCGCATCCCACCGCCACCTCCTTGGCGCAGTTTTAGCCTATCCCCGGAAGAATGCACAAAAGCAGCGAAATCCCAAGAAAACCCGCCCAAACAGGAAAAAATCGACCCTAGAGCCTTAGGATTCGTCGCGGATGAGAAAGCGGTGGAACTGGTAAACGCTGCCCTCTGTTTGCGTCGTCCCCTACTGATCGAGGGCAACCCCGGCGCCGGCAAGACTTCCCTGGCCTACGCAGTGGCGCGGGAATTGGGACTACCCGGCCCCTACCGTTGGTCGATCGTTTCCCGCACCACCCTTAAAGAGGGTCTTTATGCCTACGATGCGATCGGACGGTTACAGGAAGCTTCCCTACAAAGACAGAAAGTGGGAGAGGGGGGAGAGTACGAGGAACCAGATATCGGCAGCTATCTAAGATTAGGTCCCATGGGGATGGCTTTTAAACAATCCCGTCCCGGACGACCGGCGGTGCTGCTAATTGATGAGATCGATAAAAGCGACATCGATATGCCTAACGATCTCCTCCATATTTTCGAGGAGGGATTTTTTGAAATCCCGGAACTGACACGATTAAAAACCGGCGACCAATCGGTTCTTCCCTATCGCGGTCAACAGGACGACAGCGAGGAAAAAATCCCGATCGATCGAGGTTGTGTGTCTTGTCAGGAGTTCCCCCTAGTATTCATGACCAGTAACGAGGCCCGGGAGTTTCCCCCTGCTTTCCTGCGTCGATGTTTGCGTTTAAGACTAGAACAACCCGATAACGAGGATGATTTCTATCGGATACTAGAGCAACGTTTCCCCCCGGAGCGCCTAAATCAATTGGACGAACCGGCCAGAAATCTGATCCGGGAATTTCTCGATCGAATCAAACGCAAAGACAAACTAGCCACCGATCAACTGCTCAACGCGGTCTATCTGTTACTACAGGGAAACGACCTCACCGACCCCGATAGCAAGCTGCTAGACACCATCTTTAAATCCTTGCAAGGGTAGGGGGAGAGATGGAAGGGAAAAAAGCTATCTGGTGGGAAGACGAGAGGGAAATGGCAGAACTGATCTGGTGCGCTGCTTACCTCGATCGCATTATCGCGCCTTGGTCGATCGAGCAGCCCGGACAGTCGGAAGCAACCTCATCTAATGATAAGGAGGATAACCGGTCATCCGGCAGCGGTGAAGAAACCCCTCCCCCCGGAGCGATCGAGCCAACGCTCCCCGTTGCCTATCCCGAAAACATCGATCGCCCGATGCAGACCTCCCCGAAGCGCGATTCGGTCGAGAGCGATCGTTCTTCTCCCGTCCGCGTCCCCGATCCCTTTCCGATACCCGAACCCACCGCCATCAGTAAGGCAATTCTCCCCCTAGCGCGTCGCGTGCCTGGATTACGGGCCGACGAGTTGGATATCGAGGTTACGGTGGAACGGACGGCCGAAGCGGGGGGATTGCCGATGCTCGCTTTCCGACCCCCCCTAGAACGTTGGTTAGAGGTTCACCTGTTGATCGATCGCTCTCCCCCGATGGAATTTTGGGGAGATCTAGCGGGGGGAATGACCACTCTCTTCCGTTGGCAAGGCTTTTTTAGGGACGTGCGGGTTTGGTGGTTCGAGACGGGTGAAAATGAAGCTCGTTTGCTTTCCGGTGCGGGGCAAATCGAACGGAACCCTCGCAGTCTGGTTGCACCCTCTGGAAACCGACTTTTTATCGTCCTAACCGATACTTTGGGGAAAGCTTGGCGATCGAGGTCTGCCTTCGCCACCCTAGCGGATCTGGGCAAAAAACACCCCGTCACCATCGCTCACATTTTCCCGCAGGAGCTATGGCAACGAACCGCTTTAGAGGGGGCGATCCTCCGGCCTTTGATCGCACCGGGTCCCGCTTCTGCCAATGCAATACTGCAAGTGGGGGAAAGACTCCGCACGAAGCAGATTCTCTATCGGTTCCCTATTTTCAATCTATCCCCCGCTCACTTTGCAACCTGGGCGAAATTTATCGCTGGGAGCGGTGGTAACTCCATTCAGGGGGTTTTAATCCGATCGACCACTGCGGGGGTGGATATGGGTGAAACCGGAGAAGAAGAGGCAGCCGCGACCGGAGCGGAATCCCCGGAAGAGTTATTGAGAGGCTTTTTAATCGATGCCAGTCCCTTGGCCCGAGAACTGGCTAAAGTGCTGGCGGCCGTTCCCCTGATTCCTCCGGTGATGCGATTGGCACAAAGGCGATTTTTACCCGATAGTAAACATTGGCATCTAGCGGAGGTCTTTTTTAGCGGACTGGTGCAAAAGTCTATTTTTAGTCCGGAGGGAGCGACGGTTACGGATGCTTGGTACGATTTTTACCCCGGCATTCGTCAGCTACTGTTGGCAGATAGTGCCAACCGGCGCACGATCGATATTTGGCGCGGCATCGGCGATTATATTCGCGACCATTACGGTGAATTTCGCGATTTTTCGGCTCTAATCCCTAATCCACAGGGTTCTCTAGAGGATGCAGTTAGCGATCGCTCTCTCTACTTTGCCGAGGTGGACGCGGCTGTTTTCCGCACTTGGGGGGGAGAGTACGCCGATATCGCCCAAAACATCGAGGAGAGAGTGAGGCAGCGAAAACAGGAAATCTTGACCCCCGAAAAACTCCTAAAATTCCCCTTCGAGACCCTATACGTCAATAAACGGGGAGAAATTACCAAAAGAGAACCCCTGGAGGCCTACTACTACGAGGAACCCCTAGGGGAGGGAATCGAACCCCTGACCATGGTTGCTATCCCGGGGGGAACTTTCCTGATGGGTTCACCGGGAGAAAAGGACGATTACGAGAGGGAAAAACCCCAACACCCCGTGAGCGTTAGTGCCTTTTACCTGAGCCAGACTCCGATTACCCGGGCGCAATGGCGGTTCGTGGCTAACCTACCGAGGGAAGGAAAAGACCTCGATCCAGACCCCGCGCGCTTTAAGGAAAGCGATAACAACCCCGTCGAGTGCGTGAGTTGGTACGATGCGATCGAATTCTGCGCCCGTCTGTCCCGTCACAGGGGAAAAAATTACCGTTTACCGAGTGAGGCCGAGTGGGAATACGCTTGTAGAGCGGGAACAACCACTCCCTTCCACTTTGGCGAGACGATCACGGCAGAACTGGCGAATTACTATAGTTCAAGGGTCTATCAACAAGAAAAGGCGAAAGAATCCCCACAGAAAACCACCCCCGTCCGCTCCTATCCCCCCAACGCCTTCGGGCTGTACGATATGCACGGGAATGTTTGGGAGTGGTGTTTAGATCCGTGGCACGATGATTATCAAGGCGCACCGCCCACAGACGGGAGCGTTTGGGACGAAAAAAACATTGATAATCGTTATGAAAATTTATTAAATAGTATAAATGAACTATTGACAGATGGCCGATTTTGTGTAGCGCGGGGCGGTTCCTGGGGCGGCAATCCAGTTATCTGCCGTTCCGCTTTCCGTAGCTACAGCCACTACCGCCGCGACATCCGCATCACCGATGACGGTTTTCGGGTAGTCTGCGTATTCGGGAGAACTCTTTAACCCTTTTTCTCTTTTTTCCCTTTTTACCCTCATTCCCTTTTTCGGAATTTTTTTGGGCAAGCTATAGTACAAGTGTATTAGTTTAGGGGGTCAATTACCTGGGGGGTTTGATCCCCCCTGCCCCCCTTGATAAAGGGGGTTTGATCCCCCCTGCCCCCCTTGATAAGGGGGGTTTGATCCCCCCTTAGTCCCCCCTTGATAAGGGGGGTTTGATCCCCCCTGCCCCCCTTGATAAGGGGGGTGCCGATAGGCGGGGGGATCTCCCTTGATAAGGGGGGCATCTGATAATTTTTAACGCCTACCTACTTAAAAATAAACTTGAGTCAACGTGAAAAAACTGTCCTAACTTTACAGCTTGTTTTTCTGTTATTATTTGTTGGCCAATAAGAATATCAGAAACTATGGTTTTTGAACCTAGTATATCTGATAAATCTTTTTCTTGTAAGTTGTTAGCTTCCATGAGTTCCCAGAGTATTGAATGGGGTTCTGATTCTTCAAGGGGATAATGATCTTGTTCGTACTTTTCGATTAAAGTCAAGAGTAAATTTAACAAGGTGGTTTCTTCTAGACTGCGATTTTCTCGATGAGATAAGGTCTCAGCTAGGTTAATAGCCTGTTCGTTTTCTGCCTCGTTTTCTATCACTTTTGGTAGATACTCGGCTAGTAACCTTCCGTAGGTATCACGGTTTAAAGTAAGGGTCATTTTTCCACTCATCTTTGTCATACTCCGCGTGAGTCAAAATGTACTTGATATAAATTACTTGGTCTTTGTAAACGATAGCGATTAAGCTATCCGCGCATTTAAATTTTCTTCCAGTTAAGTAGATATTCATACACAGCAACAATAGAACTAACTGTAACTCAGCTAAATGGATTGAAAAGCAAAATCTCGCAGCCTTCAAAGTCACGAATATTGCGCGTTACTAAAGTCAGTTTATGAATTTTAGCTGTTGCGGCAATTAGCATATCAGCTTGAGAACGAGTTTTGCCTTGAGTTCTTAATTTTCCTCGTATTTCACCTGCATATAAAGCAATTTCAGAAGTAATTGGTATAATTTGACAGTAATAATTAAAGAACTGCTGAAACCAAGTGTTAATTCTGGCATTTGGTTTTGAGGTTAAACCGTAGTAAATTTCTTCGAGGGTAATGACACTTAGGGCAATCGATGAAACTTCTCTACTCCATTGTAGCACGCCGGCATTAGGTTGGGGACGTGCTAACTCGCTGATAATGTTAGTATCACACAGGAATGTCATTTAAGCTTTTTGCAAATGGATGAGAACGATCTTGGCGAGTAGGAACTTCTATAGTATAGTTTTCTTCAGCACAAATTTGTCGCAATTCTGCTAAAGCTTGGGATAGGTTATCAAAATTTGTTTGAGTTTCATGGGCAGCTAATTTCTTTTCTAAGAGCAATCTTTCTTCTTCAGAAAGGGATTGGATAATTTGGACGAGAGATTCAATCAATTTGGCATTCATGGTTTTTTTCCTCTTTCCACTCATATTTCTGTTACCCAAAACGAAAAGATAACTGCTGTATTCAAATTTTTACAGTTTATTTTAAATAAATCAAGAGATTTAACCCCGGAATCGTGCGCGAGAGAGTCCAGATAAGGAGAGTGATATAAAAGATGCCGATACCCCATTGATACCAAACTAAAAAAGAAATAATAGCGGGTAATTCTCGATCGCGAACTCGCCAATCATTAAAGCCTAATTTTAGCAAATTATTGAGACTTAAATCGTAATAATTTAACCAATTCCAACGCTTTTGCCAAGAAATAGGAGTATAACGATCGCGAAAGAGGGGAAATTCAGGAACCACGGGTAAACGGGTGATTAATAAGCGTAATTGTCGCATACTGCCATCTTGCAGGAAATAGGAACTATCCATTAAATCGTGATAGCGTCCCCGACGATAAAGTTCGATAACTAAAATTAAGGGTAAGGGGACAAGAATTAGGGCAATAGCTGTTAAAGTTAGTAGGGGACGACTGGCAGATTGCAGGATATTAAACACACCAGAAAGGGTGAGAATAATATAGCTAGTTACCATACAAAAGATTTCATAACGACTAGGAATTACTGGTTTAGGAGTGAGACGACGCACGCGATCAATTAACCAAAATAAACAGCCAAAATAGGCAAAAATTATGATTCCTGTCCCGAAAACTAAACTAAAATTTGTACCATCTTGACTTAAGAGTAATAGTAAAGCAAGGAAAGAAGTATGCAGAAAATCAGCTACCCAAGTGAGGTTAATTAGGCGAATAACTGAGATATTATTTAGCTTTTGTTTTAACTGTTGTAATCGCAATTTTTCGGTTTTGTATTCAATTTGATTAGCATCGGCAATTTGTTCTAGGGAGCGAAAATTACGAACTAAATTTCTTAAAACTGTCTCATTTCCTGCTAGGTTTGGTAAATAAATTGCTTGACCAATTACTCCTCTATCTCCTAGGATTTTCGCTTTATCGGAATCAAAAGCTAATCCCGATACACTCAAATAACTATTTTTAGTAAAAGTGGAATTACTAAAATCTACCTGATCCAAAAGTTTCACATCTTGAAAACTAACCACACCATTAAAATAACTAGAACGGAAAGCACCTGATTTTTCAAAAGTGGCATTTCTAAAGGTTAATAAATTTAAAAATCTACTCTTAGAAAATAGCGGACGATCTCGCCATTGACTTTGGGAAAAATTAGCTTCTTTTTCCCAGAAAGTACGGGTAAAATCTGCGGTTTTATCGTATTTAGTTTGATCAAAATAAGCTTCAGCAGTAAAATGACTGCGATGGAAGTTAGTAATACTTTTAAAATGGGCCGTGCGAAAGATGGCTTTATTTAAAAATTGACTTTGACTAAAATTTACATCTCCCATAAAAGTGGCTTTGGTAAATTTCGCCACCCTAGCAAAACGCGATTCTACCCAATTACTTTCACGACTAAATTTTGCTGCCATTGCTTCGACAATTTGCAGAAAAAAAGTCTTAGAAAAGTCCACTTCTCCCATAAATACAGTTCCCTGCAACTTCACCGGTCCGCGAAATACTGTGACATTAAAAACTGGTTCATCGCTATCGAATAAAAATTTTTCGTCCTGTTGTAATAACTGTTCTTCCGTGGGTGATAATAAAGTAGCGAGAGCCACTTTTGTTAAAGGAGTCGGTAAACCCAGACGGGAAGCGATAAAATTGCCTTGAATTAAGGAATTACTAAAATCTAAACCTAGGGGTTGTTTAGCGCGATTAATTTGACCTTGAATCTGTTGATAAAATTGTTCTTGTAGTTCCTTATTTTCATCGCGGATATCGATAACTAAATTGGCTAAATCGATAGTAGTCATCCCTTCTTTAAGGACGGGTGCGCTTAAACGTTCCTGCAATAAAGTTACTGTTAAAGGAACCCTATCCACTACTGCCAAACTAGGGAGAGAATGTAAACAGAAAAACAGAAGAACAATGATTAGTAACCAGCAGCTTTTCAACAACGCACCCACGACAGTTATTTTCCTAAACAAGCTTGGATAGCCATTTCTAAGTCCTCTTGGTTTAAATCGGTAATAACAAAGACTTCCTGAACACTTTTTCCTGTCCTCGCAATCAGCTTAAAACCACCACGAATTGGCACTGATATCCGCAATTGTAATCGCGGACAATGACCTTTTGAGCGAGAAAGTACCCCGGGGGTGACAGTGGTGATTCCTTGATAAGTAATTAACTTTTCTAATACCGCAATCAACCCCGGTATATGAGTAGAATGATTCCAAACTAAGCGACCATTATTCATAATTATGCGGCCTCTAGGGGAGCCATGGTTAATCCTTCCCGTCGCAATTGTTGGTGATAAAGTTCCGCTTGTTCTTGGGGACCTGTCCAGACAATTGCCTGTCCTTCGTAATGAACTTGATTAGTTAATTCCCAAGCTTGATCGGTGGTCATATCCGGGATATATTTAATTAAACAATTGGCCACATGATCGAAGGTGTTAAAGTCATCGTTGAGAACAATAACTTTATAGTTGGGATAAGTCTTTTTGACAACTTGGGTGGACTTATCTAAGGTGGTACTGGGTGCGCTGGCCATAAAAGTTACAATAGGTCAAGGTTTTGGCGGTTAAATTCGAGCATTTTGACAACAATTAAGCGGCAAAAGCCACAGAATTATTCTTCAAAACTTGGTGATAGTAATTTAATAACTGTTTGGTGGCCGCTTGCCATGCCCATTTTTCCGCTTCTAGACGCGCATTTCGTCGTAATTCCTCTCTTTCTGCCTTGGCGGTTAGTAATCTTTGGGTGGCACTAATTAAACCTTTTTCATCCCTAGGATCGAAGAGATGACCATTAACTCCATCGGTGACAATATCGGGAATTCCCCCCGAATTTGCTGCCACTACCGGACAACCGGCAGCCATAGATTCTAAGAGTACCAAACCGAGGGTTTCTGTGCGTGAGGGAAAAAGAAAAGCATCTGCGGAAGCAAAAGCGGAGGCTAATTCTAACCCCTGTAAATAACCGACAAAATGGGTATTTGTATCGGCAAAATGACTTGTTAAAGCTTCCCGATGGGGACCGTCTCCCACAATGGCAAATCTTGCTTCGGGAATCGCTTCTAAGACTGGTTTAATGCGATCAATTTCTTTTTCGGCCGACACTCGACCAACATATAATAAGAGAGGACTATCGGGGTTATTTTGGGATAATTTCAGTCTCATAGCTGGGGATTTTAAATGAGGTTGAAATAATTCCGTATCGACTCCCCTTTGCCAAAGCTCGACCTTTTCAATGCCACGACTAGATAATTCTTGTACCATAGCAGTGGAAGTGCAGAGATTTAAACTTGCTTGATTGTGGGCCAATTTTAATAATTCCCAGAGTAATCCTTCTAGGGAACCTAATCCATAGTGTTGTAGGTATTGGGGGAGATGGGTATGATAGGAAGCGACGAGGGGAATGTTCATAGTTTTGGCAAAATAAATGCCTCCCACCCCTAAAATAGCCGGGTTAACCACATGAATAATATCAGGTTTAAACCTCTCTAAAGCTTGACCGACGGAAGGCCGGGGGAAAGCCATTTTTAATTCCGGATATAGGGGTAAGGGAATCCCTGTAACTCCATGAATTTTAGCACCTTTGTACTCCTTTAAACCGCCATCGGGAGAGAAAACTAATACCTGATGACCTAATCTTTGTAGGTGTTCCACGGTATGTTTAAGACGGGTGACAATTCCATCGATTTTCGGTAAGAAAGTTTCTGTAAAAAGAGCAATTCGCATAGAGAAAACAAGGTTAAGTAATAATTAAGGACACCTGAAGGCAATTAACTCCCCAATTAATCATAGATCAGAAAGGCCAAAGGTTTTAATCACTCGATCGCTTCCTTCGATAACCACCGTCGCTCGATAATTATCGCCGATTGCTGCTGTCCATAATTGCCATTCCCCCGCCACATTGTCTAATTTTAAGGGATTAAGGCCCACTTCCACTCGATCGAGTCCCCCGCTAATTCCCGTTCCCAGTGCCTTTAAATAAGCCTCTTTTGCCGTCCATAACTGAAAAAATAGCTTTTCCTTCTCTGGGGACTTTTCAACAAGCTCGTGTTCCTTAGCACAAAAAAATCTTTTTGTCAAGCTATCTAAATCTTTCACCTCGCGCATTTTCTCTAAATCTACCCCAATGCGAGCGGTTAAAGTCAAGCCACAGATTGCCATCTCCTCGGAATGGGAGAGATTAAACTGCAATTGGTAGTTAATACTCGGTTTTCCCCGTTCACTGTAGATAAACTCGATTTTTTCGGGACTTATCGCCAAATATGACCCTAAAATCTCGCGTAAACATCCCCTAGCCACCAAAAAACGCCGCTTGTGTTCGGGAAAATGGTAACGATTAGCTCTAATTATTTCATCTTCCGAGAGCAAAGAAGCCAGTTTTTCTAGTCTGTCCCCAGAGGGATCGAGACTGATAAAATAGAGATGAACCTCATCGGTAGATATAAACATTAAACTCAGAAGCGTTCAAATAATTAATTATCGGTAAATTTTACCGTAAAATGAGAATTGCCGACTCAAGAATTTATCCACCTTCTAACTCTTGACTTTGCAGCACACCTATGAACTTTTTTCATACTGAAGACCACCTCCAACAGTTCGGTACAGATATTTTAGAAACAACTTGGCGAGAATTTCCCCAATTAGCTCAAGAACAAATTGCCCTAACTTGGATAGTATATGATCCTCCCGTTGTCGTCAACACGGGGGGAGCAATTTCTCACGAAGAATTCTGGAAATATTCCCCCCGCGGATTTAGTTATCGCGGACAAGAAAGAACCTATCCTGCCAGTTTAGTGAAATTATTTTATTTAGTAGCAATTCATGAGTGGTTAGAAGGGGGAATGCTTCCCGAAAGCACCGAATTAAATCGCGCCATTCTTGACATGATTGTTGACTCTAGTAATGATGCTACCAGTTTAGTTGTAGATCTGGTTACAGGAACCACTAGCGGTCCAGAAATTGCCGCCAGTCCCTTTGAAACTTGGAAGCAACAACGCAACATAGTTAATCGTTATTTTCAATCCCTAAATTGGCCAGAATTAGCGACAATTAACGTTAATCAAAAAACTTGGTCTGATGGTCCCTATGGACGTGAACGCGCTTTTTTAGGGGAATTAATGGAGAATCGCAATATGTTAACTAGCAATGCAGTGGCGCGTTTAATTCATACTATTGTCGGGGGGATTGCGGTTTCTTCCCAACGTTCCCAGATGATGATGTCTTTACTAAAACGAAGTCTTAATCCTGCTGATTGGACAAGTCAAGGAGATGATACACAAATCTTAGGATTTCTGGGACAAGGATTACCAGAAAATAGTCAAATTTGGTCAAAAGCTGGTTGGACAAGTCAAGTGCGTCACGATGCAGCCTATATTGAAATTCCCCATCATACTCCCTATCTCTTGGTGGTATTTACCGAGGGAAAAGATAACAGTCAAAATCGCTCAATTTTACCTTTTATTTCCCAGAAAGTAGCCGAGAAAATTATGCAGTTCAATTAATTGAAGCTGTGGGTAGGATGATTTTCTCTGTCATTGTCAAAAGTGCTAGATAAACATCCTACTGCAATAAATCCGTAAATTTACCGATGTGCATCTCAATATACAGCTTTTCTGGGATAGATGGGGTTCTTTATGGCAGCTGAAATACTTGATTAAGTAAGGATTTAGTCTGTGCTTCACCTTGACGGAAAGGTCTATCACCATTTAAACTAACAATGAGAATAAAAAATTATTATTTATTCTCATTGTTATAAATCGATTTTATATTTTTTCAATAACTATAACGCTAATCAACTTAAAAAAGCGGGAATTCCACCGGCATCTGTTAATGAATTTCTGAAAAAACGTTCAGAAAAGCCCTTTGATTCTTTGGAAGATGTCCTAAATCGCCCGGTGTCAGGAGTTAAAGAGAAAAGATTAATTAAGCTTGTCGATTATTTGCTGACTCACAATTGATTTTTGTGGGTGTGTTGAGATGCTTTAACACACCCTACCGATGGGTGTTATAATAATGGAAGATCAGTAAAAAAGCCTGATCCGATAGCGGGCAAAGATTAACTAGAAGACGGGTGAAAAGAGAAAACTTATGACAACTACCCCAGTAATAGCTGCTTCTTTAACGATTCCTCCCCTAGAAAACGGCGATAAATTAACTCGATGGGAATTTGAACGACGTTATCAAGGGATGCCCCATCTCAAAAAAGCGGAACTAATTGAAGGAATTGTTTATATGGCATCTCCCCTCAGATTTGAAAGTCACGCCGAGCCTCATGCTAATATTATCGGATGGTTAGCTCTCTATAAAGCGGCGACTCCAGGTGTTAGATTAGGTGATAATGCCACCGTGAGATTAGATATTGATAACGAACCCCAACCGGATGCCCTATTAAGAATTGACAAGGGAGGACAATCGACAATTAGTCAAGATGATTATGTAGAAGGCGCGCCAGAATTAATTGTCGAAATTGCCGCTTCTAGTGCTTCCTACGATGTGCATCAAAAATTAAATGTTTACCGTCGCAATCAAGTCCAAGAATATCTAGTCTGGCGGTTTTATGAACAAGAAATTGATTGGTTTTGGCTACAGGCAGGAGAATATATTAAGCTAGAACCCGATAGTGATGCCATAATACGCTCCCAAATCTTCCCCGGTTTATGGCTAGATAAAAACGCTTTATTAATGGGCGACTTAGGAAAAGTTTTAGTGATTTTGCAGCGGGGGTTAGAAACAGCAGAACATCGAGATTTTGTCAATCAATTAACTGCCAATCACAGCTAGATTGTAAAATTAGATAATTATTCTTGATCCACTGTCCTATAATTACAGAAAGAGTATTTTTGACTTGAATTTGTTCTTAACTGTCTCCCCCTTTTACCCCAATAATCTCGCCCCTGATAATCTTCTCATCACCTTACTTTATGTCAAATCTAATCCTTTTCTGGCATCGTCGCGATTTACGTCTCTCGGATAATATTGGACTGAGTAAAGCTAGGGAGCGCAGTCCGAAAATTATCGGGGTTTTCTGCCTCGATCCTGCTATTTTAGAAGGGGATGATATCGCCCCGGCTAGAGTTGCCTATCTCCTCGGTTGTCTAGAGGAATTAGAAAAAAATTATCGCCAAAAAGGTAGTCAATTACTGATTATTCGCGGCAACCCCAGTCAAACACTGGTCAATTTAGCCAGCGATTTATCGGCAAAAGCAGTTTTTTTTAACCTCGATATCGAACCCTACGCGCGTCAACGGGATCAACAGGTAATCGCCGCTTTACAAACAAAAGGAATTGAGGTAGAAACCTTCTGGGATCAACTTCTCCACGCCCCCGGACAAGTCCTCACCCTCTCAAAAAGTCCCTACACCGTATATACTCCTTTTTGGAAAAATTGGAGCCAATTAGCCAAAGCCAGCCCCAAAACCCTAGAAAACCTGCAAGGATTAGAGGAAAATGAGGGGGAGAAACTCGCAGAAACTATTAACTTACCAACCCTAGAAAATTTAGGTTTTACTTGGCAAAATCCCTTACCCCTCACCCCCGGAGAAAAAGCCGCTAGTAGCAGATTAGAAGAATTTTGTCAAGGGGTTATTAACAATTATCAAGAAGATCGTAACTTCCCCGCTTTCGATGGCACCTCGCGCTTGAGTGCCGCTTTAAAATTTGGGGCGATTGGCATCCGCACAATTTGGACCGCAACCCTAGAGTTATTAGAAAATTGCCGGGCCGAGGAAGCAAAAGATAGTATTATCACTTGGCAGCAAGAGTTAGCTTGGCGGGAATTTTACCAGCATTGTCTCTATTTTTTCCCAGAATTGGCGGTCGGTGCTTATAGAAAAGAATTTCGTCATTTTCCTTGGCAGGATAACGAAGAACATTTTCAAGCTTGGTGCCAGGGAAAAACCGGCTATCCGATCGTTGACGCGGCCATGCGACAATTAAATGAAACGGGATGGATGCACAATCGTTGTCGCATGATCGTGGCGAGTTTTTTAACCAAAGATTTAATTATTAACTGGCAAAAAGGCGAAAAATACTTCATGCAGAAACTTTTTGATGGCGATTTAGCCGCTAATAATGGTGGTTGGCAGTGGAGTGCCTCTAGTGGCATGGATCCGAAACCTTTAAGAATTTTTAATCCCGCTAGTCAGACACAAAAATTCGATCCGGAAGGGGAATATATTCGTCAGTGGTTGCCGGAATTAGCCTCCGTAGATACGGAATATTTAGTAACTGGGAAAATCCCCCGTTTAGAAAGACATCGTTGTGGTTATCCTGAGCCAATTGTCGATCATAATCAACAACAAAAAGAGTTCAAACGACTCTATAGTAATCAGAAGCCAAAACAATAACTAAAGGGACGGTAAAACTAGCTACTTTTGACCGGCTTTAATCCGGTTCCAAACATCCTCTAAACTTAGATATAACACAGGCACAACAATTAAACTCAACAGGGAAGAAGTGACTAAACCTCCCACAATTACCATCGCCATGGGTTGCCGCAATTCCGCACCAGTACCCAATCCCAAAGCGAGCGGAATCATGCCTAAAATTGTCGAACAAGTGGTCATTAAAATCGGTCTTAACCTAATCATTCCCGTTTCTAAAACCGCTTGCTCCCGACTCCAACCCTGTTGACGCAATTGGTTAGTATAATCCAGCAATAACACAGCGTTTTTATCCAGTAATCCCAAGAGGAAGATAAACCCGATCAGAGAAATCATACTAAACTCACTACCCGTTACCAATAACCCCAACATTGCCCCCACAATCGCTAAAGGTAAACATAAAGCGATGACGATAGTTTCTAACAGTCTTCTGAATAATAACCATAAAACTCCTAACATTAAAATTGTCGCCAGGATTAAAGTGCGACCAAAACTGCCCAAAACATCGCTACTTTGAGAAGAAGTACCCCAACGCTGTAAAGTTATCCCTTCCGGTAAAGGAATCCCTTCAATTTTAATCGCCGCATCTTCTAATCCTAAATCGGGACTGAGATTAGCACTGAGAAAAATCGCCTGTTGACCATTTAAACGCTCGATCGCCAAAAAATCCCCCCGCTCATTTAATCTAGATGATAGGGAAATATCCTTTAAACCAGCGATTTTAGCGGCCTCAACCCGCAATTTCTCGGCACTATCGCGCAATAGCTGCCAATTATCGCTTTTAATCGCAATTTGGATCGGCTTTTCCGCTTCCGTCTGCACAAAAGGAATGTCCTCGACACTGACATTCACCCCTCTAATTGGCGGTAAAATTTGCCGAATCCGTTGCTGCACCGCACTGGTGTGAGATTTACGATCGCCCTTCAGTTTAACGTGAATTTTGCCCCGATTCGGCTCACCGCGTAAACCGGCGATCATAAAAGTCGATTCCACTTCCCCATCCTGCAAAATCGGCGCTTCTAATTTGCTGCCATCCCGGACAGTGCGACGCAGGAGAAAACTTTCGGGAGAACTCGCTAACTGGGAAATCCAAGCGAAACTATCGCTAGAACTCTTAGCCGTCGGTTTATTAGGACTAATTTGCGTTATTTTCGGCAAAGGAGAAGTATAAACCAGATTAAACTCGCCGCGATCGAGTCGGGGAATAAATCCCCTAGAAATAAAAGGAATCAGGGCAATACCTGCAAAAAAGGTAATTAGGGCAATAGCAATGACCAGCAAACGATGACGCAATGACCAGTTTAAGAGCCTTCGATAGGCGTTTTCAATCGGTCGCTTTTGTTTCGTCATTTTTGCCTGTGACTGCGGTTTCAGCCAATATACTGCCAAAACCGGCGATAAAGTTCTGGCGATCAACAGAGAAAAAATCACCGCAGCCGAGACAGTTAAACCGAAGGGTTGAAAAAACTGTCCCACCGCACCCCCCATAAAAGCCACGGGTATAAACACGGCAACAATGGTTAAAGTGGAAGCAGTCACAGCTAATCCGATCTCCCTTGTCCCCTTGAGTGCCGCATTTTTCGGGGTTTCCCCCGCGTCGATTAAACGGGAAATATTCTCCACATCAACGATCGCATCATCCACGACAATGCCAATCACCAAAGCGAGGGCCAGCAGTGTCAGGGTTTCCAGATTAAACCCATAGATGGCCATGATAATGAAAGTCCCCAAAAGAGATAAGGGGATAACCAGAGCAGAAATGATTGTAGCGGCGAAACTGCCTAAAAATATCAATATAACCAGCACCGACAGCAAAACTGCCAACAGTAAATCATCGATCGTGCCTTGTAGGGCAGCGCGAATATATTCCGCTTGGGTTTCAGCTAAAATTATCTTGACATCGGGCAGTTTTTGTGCTATGTCTTTAACCAGTTTTTCTGCTTGAGCGGCCAGATCGAGACTATTGGCGGCACCTTTTTTGATTACCTGCACAGCGATCGCTTCTTGACCGTTAAAGCGCACCAGCGTGGGCAATGGTCGGGTTAAGCTTTTATGGGGATTATCTTGGCTAACTGTACCTTGACCGAGTAAATTAACTTTAGCCGTACCCGGGAGAGCTTTTAAGGGTGGAATTAAATTATCTTGGGCGATTTGGCTTAATTCTTCCAGAGTTTTCTGCTCACTCACCAGCGCATAGGTGACTGTTGCCGACTCATTTAAATCAACGGGGATAACTTCTGTGGTAGCTTGAGGGGGTAAAGGGACTTGTGAGATAGCCTGTTTAACTGCTGCGGTGGCCTTGTCTAAATTTGTGCCAATTTTAAAGAAAACGCTGATTACTGACTGTCCGGAGGAAGTAGTCGAGGAAACATCACGACGACCGGGGAGAGAGAAAAGAGGATTTTCTAGGGGTTTAGTTAATTGCTGTTCCGTGGTGATAGCAGTAGCTAAATCCGCTTGGGCGTTAATTATTACGACTGGAAAGCTGATATCAGGGAAAAGAGCGTATTTTAGGGAACTAAAAGCCAAAATTCCCGCCATGGCCACCGCTAACCAGAAAGCAATGGTTAACCTCGGTGCATTAATCGCTATTCGAGAGATATTCAGACGTTCTCGCCACGATTCTTTCATGTTTGTTGAATAAGTGGGGTGTGGGGTGTGGGGTGTGGGGTGTGGGGTGTGGGGTGTTTTCTCAGTGAACTGATAACTGATAACTGATAACTGATAACTGATAACTGATTCCTAACCCCATGGTAGATGTTGGATTTTTGCAGAAGTTCTATTTTCCGACAAAGATAAGTAAAAATTATTTATTGACAGCAAAAACTTGAGAATATTTAAATTAACATTTCGCAATATTTATAAATTCTTAAGAATTAATTGAGAAAGATTTTTATTTAACAACGATGTTGCAATGGTTACAGCGATTTGATAGAATTTCATAATGGGTCATCTTGTGCTTTTTTGGGTAGCAAGGGTTTCAACCCTTGCCACACCTAGAAGGTGATCCTAATTAAGACGGGTAAATCAGTCATTTTTACCCACAACGATGATCTTTTTTTTATGTAGTTTTATTGCAAAAAAAAAGTTTTTTTGACAAAAAGCACAAAGTATGATGCGGGAGAAGGGAGCCTGGAATTATGAATTGGGGAGAGTGATTGCCTTTATTTAGAAAACGGGTTTCTTCGAGAAACCCGTTTTCTTGTAATAAATGTTAATTTTTGTGATAGCAACCTTGAAAAATTGGGGATTGTTGGCCTAAAACTGTTAGCAGTAAACCTTTGCAGTTAATGTCATGACTTCTACGCTGTTGCCGTTCTTTCGTGTTGTTTACGATAGTTTGTTCGATTTAGCTCAATCTGATGGATTTTGGGCGAATTTGGCAATCTCTGTCGGTTAAGGGGGTGAGGTCATAACAATCCGTTGCCAAAACCGACTTTTCAGAATACAATACATAAGAGTAGTCATTCATCGCTCAGATTAGTTAAGATGATATTACATGACTAATAATATTGACCATGATCGATTATTTAAGGAGTTAATCTCCACCTTTTTTGTCGAATTTATCGAGTTGTTTTTCCCTCAATTGATAGATTATTTAGATAGGGACTCGATTACTTTTTTAGACAAAGAAGTATTTACCGATGTCACGGAAGGAGAAAGGTATGAAAGCGATTTAGTCGCACAAGTTAAGTTTCGAGGAAAAGAATCTTTTTTCCTGATTCATGTAGAGGCGCAGGAAAGTTCCCAAAAGTGGTTTAATCGGCGAATGTTTACTTATTTTGCTCGTTTTCATGAGAAATTTGTCCTACCGATTTATCCGATTGTAATTTTTTCTTATTCAAAGCCAAAAAGAGCAGCGATTAGTCAATATGTAGTCGATTTTCCCGATTTTAAGGTATTAGAATTTAACTATCAAGTAGTGCAGTTAAATCGATTAAATTGGCGAGATTTTCTCAATCAACCGAATCCGGTTGCTTCAGCTTTGATGGCTAAGATGAACATTGCCGAGAAAGAGCGAGCCAAGGTAAAGGCGGAATGTCTGCGCTTGTTAATCACTTTAAGCTTAAACCCAGCGAAAATGCAATTAATTTCTGGATTTATTGATACATATCTTAATCTTAATCCTGCCGAAGAGATACAATTTCAAGAAGAGATTAGCACATTTAGTCAACCCGTACAGGAGGGAGTTATGCAAATTACCACCAGTTGGATGCGTCAAGGTATTGAACAAGGTATTGAACAAGGTATTGAACAAGGTATCGAACAAGGTATTGAACGGGAAAAGACATTGATTCTTCGCCAAATTAAACGCAAGTTAGGGGAGATTAATCCTTCATTAGAAACTAAAATTATGCAGTTAAGTATTGATGATGTCGAAGTATTAGGAGAAGCTTTATTCGATTTCTCTACGGTTGAAGATTTAATCAATTGGTTAAATACTTTAACTGCCTAGCTTTGACGTTAGCGATCGCCTTCTGACAACAACCCACTAAAATTGTCATAATGAAACAGACAAGCGCTAATTATGATGAACCTTGGAAAGAAGCATTAACCGAGTATTTTGAAGCGTTTTTATGCTTCTTCTTTCCTGAAGTTCACCAATTGATTGATTGGAGAAAAATTCCCGAATCCCTAGAAAAAGAACTCAAACGGATTACCGCTTCAGCAAAGACAAAAAAACGTTTTGCTGACAAACTCTATAAAGTTTGGTTACTCAGGGGTGAAGAAGTCTGGATTTTGATTCATATTGAAATTCAAAGTCAATACGAAGAAAATTTCCCTCAGAGGATGTATATTTATAACTATCGTGCCTTTGATTTGTATCAGAAACCAGTTATCAGTCTCGCTATATTAGGAGATGAACGAGTAAATTGGCGACCAGACTCCTATAATTATACCATTGCTGGCTGTGAAGTGAGTCTGAAATTCCCAACGGTTAAATTACTGGACTATGAGGAAAGATGGTCAGAACTAGAAGCAAGTAGCAATCCCTTTGCTATAATAGTCATGGCACACCTGAAAACAAAAGCGACTACCGAGAAGCTGCCAGAACGGGAACAGTGGAAATGGAAGTTAATCAGAGGATTATATGAAAAGGAGTTCGAGAGGGAACAAATAATTAAATTATTTGAAATCATCGACACAATGATGACTCTATCAACTAAATTACAGGAAAGTTTAGAGAGTAAAATTAAACAATTTGAGGAGGAAAGAACCATGCCTTTAATGAGTAATATGGAGTTACGAGGAAGGAAAATTGGTGAGGAAATTGGGGAGTTACGAGGAATAGAACGCGGTAGGGAAATCGGTAAGGAAATTGGTAAGGAAATTGGTAAGGAAATTGGAGCGTTAGAAAAAAGCCGCGATGCCATAAAAACAGTTTTAACTGTGCGGTTTGGACAGATTTCTTCAGAAATTGAAGAGATAATCGGCAAAATGACTAACCCTACTATCTTAGAAGAGCTACTAAAATTAGCAGCTACTGCTCATTCTCTCGCAGAATTTAAGCAGTCTTTGGCAAAAATCAACATCTAGAAAACGGGTTTCTTCTTGAGAAAACGGGTTTCTTTGAGAAACTATTTAGAAACCGGGTTTCTTTGAGAACCTATTTAGAAACCGGGTTTCTTTGAGAAACCCGTTTTCTTGTAATAAATGTTAATTTTTGTTATAGCACCCTTGAAAAATTGGGGATTGTTGGGCTAAAACTGTTAGCAATAAACCTTTGCAGTTAATGTCATGACTTCTACCCTGTTGCCGATTATTCCTCCTATTTACGATGTTTTGTTCGATTTTGCTCAATCTGATGGCTTTTGGGCGAATTTGCAAATGGCTTTTGGCACAAATTATGATGTGGTTAAGGCAACAGAATTACGAAATCAGTGGCAAAGTCGCAATTTCAGTCAACTTCCCCCAATTGAGGTACTCAGTGATGAGGTTTTAGGGACAGCGAAGGGTGCTTATGCGGTTAGCACTAATAAAATTTATCTATCAGAGTCTTTTTTGAATGTTGCTGCCTCAGAATCGCTAGTTAAGGTAATTTTAGAGGAAATTGGGCATTATGTGGATGCTCAAATTAATCCGGTGGATAGCGCGGGAGATGAGGGGGCAATTTTTGCAGAGTTGGTACAGGGGGACGCTCTGTCTGATTCTCAGTTGGCTTTATTACGAGCGGAGAATGATTGGGCAACGATGATAATTGATGGTCAGTTAACGGCGGTCGAGCAGTCAAATCCCACTCCTGCTTTGGTTGCAAGCTACCAAGGGCTTCGCAATGCCTGGGATGTTCGAGTTATAGGCAACTATGCCTACCTCGCCGATTTTTCATCAACGACAGCAGATGTGAAAATTGTTAATATCAGCACTCCTGCTGCTCCGGTACTGGTAGGCCAGTCTAACGCAACTAATGTTATTTCTGATGTAGATTTTTCTAATGGCTATGTGTATGCAGCAGATGGCACTTCAGGATTACGAGTGATTGATGTTAGTAACCCTTCTTCTCCAAACTTGAAAAGCACATACAACTCCCCTGGTGATGCTCAAGATGTGAAAATAGTTGGCAATTATGCCTATGTGGCAGACGGAACTTCAGGATTACAGATTGTTAACATCAGCAACCCAAATTCTCCTGTTCTCCAAGGAACTGCTGGAATATCTATTGGTGTTATTGGTTCAGTTTCTTCCGTAGATGTGGTTGGTAATTATGCTTACATTGTCAACAAGGGTTCGTCTACCGGAAGGCTGCAAATTATCAATATTAGTAATCCGGCCTCACCTACAAAATCAGGTGAGTATTCATTTGTCTTGGAAGGGTTTGTTTCCAATGTTCAAGTTTTAGGCAATTACGCTTATATATCTGCTGGAAACCGAGGACTGAAAATTATTGACATCAGTAACCCAGCATCTCCTGTCTTGAAAGGCGAATATTATTACAACTCCGGCGCTGAAGCTTATGATGTCCAAGTAGTTGGTAAGTATGCCTACGTTGTTTTTGGTTTAACAGGATTGGAAATTATTGACATTAGCAACCCATCTTCACCCACTTTAGCAGGGTCTTATAAGCCAAGAACAACATACTATGGGATGTCCGTTACTAACACAGCTACGAGTGTCGAAGTTGTCAATAATTATGCTTATTTGACGGTTCAAGCAGCCAGAGACCTAGGCGGTTTATGGATTCTAGATGTAAGTCAATTTACTGGGACAAATCAGCCTCCAAGTGTTGGTCTTGCGGTTTCTCCCGCAAGTGTGACAGAAGACGGGACACAAAACCTTATCTATACCTTCACTCGTAGCGGTTCCACAACAAATGCTTTAACAGTCAATTACACCATCGGGGGGACAGCTACCCTTAATACAGATTACACTCGTACCGGGACTACCAATACTGTCACCTTCGCAGCCGGTTCATCCACTGCAACTGTAATAGTTGACCCCACTGCTGATACCATAGTTGAACCCGATGAAACCGTCACCTTAACCCTCGCTGCGGGGATAGGTTATACAATTGGGACAACTACCGCAGTTACTGGAACAATTAATAATGATGACGTTTCCCAACTCTCGATTAACAATATCACCGTTGTCGAAGGTCAAAATAGTAATGCAATTCTTACCGTCACTGTCAATAACCCCAATCCACAACCAATTAGCGTCAATTATACTACTGCACCCGTTAACGCTACCGCTAATGTAGATTACACTAGCAAAACTGGAACTCTCACCATTGCTGCTAATACTTCTACTGCTACTATTAGCATCCCCATCCTCAATGATAACCTTAATGAAGCAAACGAAACTTTTGCCATTAACCTCAGTAATCCCGTCAATGCAACTCTTACCAATAACAAGGGAATTGTCACCATCAGCGATACCTTAACCGCTAATGTCACCACTACCCTACTCGCTAATGTGGAAAATCTGACCCTCACTGGTACTACAAATATTAACGGAACTGGTAACACCTTAAATAACATTATCACCGGTAATAGTGGTAACAATATCCTTAATGGTGCAACAGGAATTGATACCCTCATCGGTGGTTTAGAAAATGATACTTATCAAATTGATACTACTACCGATACGATTACGGAAAATGCCAACCAAGGTACAGATACTGTTCAATCTTCTGTAACTTATACCCTGGGAAATAACTTAGAAAACCTCACGTTAACGGGAACCGCAAATATTAACGGAACTGGTAACACCTTAAATAATATTATCACGGGTAATAGTGGTAACAATATCCTTAATGGTGCAACAGGAATTGATACCCTCATCGGTGGTTTAGGAAATGATACTTATCAAATTGATACTACTACCGATACGATTACGGAAAATGCCAACCAAGGTACAGATACTGTTCAATCTTCTGTAACTTATACCCTGGGAAATAACCTAGAAAACCTCACCTTAACGGGAACCGCAAATATTAACGGAACTGGTAACACCTTAAATAATATTATCACCGGTAATAGTGGTAACAATATCCTTAATGGTAGTGATGGGAATGATACCTTGATTGGTGGTACTGATAATGATACCCTAACAGGGGGTGCGGGTGGCGATCAATTCACCTTCAACAACCGCAATGAAGGGATTGACACAATTACTGATTTTCTCTCCAGTCAGGGGGATAAAATTGCTGTCTCTGCTGCGGGTTTTGGCGGTGGTTTAGCCGCAGGAGTTGCGATTACAGCCGCTCAATTTGTGTTAGGAACAACTGCATTAAATGCCAGCAATCGCTTAATTTATAATACAATCACTGGAAGACTATTCTTTGATGGGGACGGGACAGGTACACTAGCAGCCATTCAAATTGCAACTCTTAGTTCTAAACCCACTCTTACCGCCTCTGATATACTTGTATTAGTTTAATCTTAATACAGCTTGTCGGGTGCGTGTTTGCGGTTAAAAAGGTCTGTAAGCGTTTTCAACACCCTAGGAGAGGGGAAAGGGGAATTATGAATTATGAATCATGAATTGGGGAGAAGGGAGAAGGGAGCGGGAAGAAGGGAGAGAAAAAGCTAATAACTGATAACTGTTTACTGATAACTGATAACTGATAACTGCTATTCATACAAAATCTCATCAAAACAAGCTTCTCCCACACTCGATAAAGTCCTAGCGGCAGCTTTATCAGTTTTCGACTTCTGCACGAGGGTGCGGAATTGCTGTAGATTGTAACGAGCTTGGAATTTTTTAATCGTGCAGTCGCATAGGTCTTTTGCCACATCGGCAGCTAACCCCTCCCCACGCGCTCTTTGTAAACATTCTTGACGATAACTGTCGAAAGTCGTGGCAGTATTAGAACTTTGGCTAAGGTAAACCGCATTATTAGCCTGTACTGGAAAGGATAAAGCTAATAAACCGATAAAAGTTAGTAAGTATCTTTGATTTCCCATCATAATCGCTTTTTTAAGCCTAAAATCCCCCACTAGATTAGAGAACCGCTCCCTAAATTATAGATCGATCGCTTGACTCTTGGGTTCAACTCTTGGCAAACCGTCATCTGTTATGCTAGGATCAATACTGCTTGATCGGCGCCATCGCCAAGTGGTAAGGCAGAGGTCTGCAAAACCTTTACCCCCAGTTCGAATCTGGGTGGCGCCTTGAAAAATATCGGCAGTCTTTCTTTTATTACCTTGTCTAAATGAAGGTTTACCAAGGTTTTACTTGATAGGCTGCCACTAGATAGCGAAAAATATACTCGACTATCTCTAAATAATTCTCGGTAGTTTCTAGAGACTCACCCCACACAGTCACGCCATGGTAAGAAATCAGTAAAGCGGGAATTTCCGGGGGGAAAGTTGACAATCTACTTTCTATTTCTGCGGCAATTTTCGGCACATCGAGATAGTTAGCAAAAACTGGCATAAATACTTGAGGATTTTCTACCCAAATACCTAAACCTTTCAACATTTCTAAGGGAGGTAACGATAACTTGTCCTCGCGAGCAAAACGGGAAACTAAATTCGCTTCCACCGAGTGGACATGATAACAAGCTTGTGCTTGGGGAAAGAGGCAATAAATCACCTGATGAATGCTAGTTTCTGCCGAAGGACGATTATCCCGATGAGCTAATTCTCTGACTTTTCCCGTCAGATCCACGCGCACAAAATCCTCTTCTGTGAGTTTACCTTTACTTTTGCCACTGGCAGTAATCCAAAAACTATGATCATCAACTTTAGCGGACAAATTACCTGCCGTGCCAAGCATCCAACCCAGTTGATAAAATCTTCGGGCAGCGGCAACTAGAGACGGACGAGGATCGCTCATGGTTTTTAGAGATATGGTGGATAGGGAGTAACTATTATAACAAGTTGAAGCCCGCAGACGAACCACTCCTCAGCATAGCGGGTTGAGGTAGTTTATTCCGGATAATCTCGCTCAAAACTAAACCCAAGGTAGAATAGAGCGAGGAACTGGTGAGCAAAAAGGAAGATTTAACCGTGGCAATGTGTTAGGAATGTGTTAGGTTAAAGATAATTGCAGCTTTGATGAATCGAGGGTTGAGCCGTGAATAACAACTTTTTCCGCAGCTATTCTGTCAATGATTCTGGTTTGGGTTGTTTCTTATCTTTGATTTTAGTCGGATTGTTGTTAGGCTCGATCGGACTGGGTTGGTTAGTCAATGGTTTTTTAATTCTCGTGGCATTCCTAATCATTTCCCCCGTCATTGCTTGGGGAATTTTTCGCTGGTGGTTGCGACGCAATTTAGTTGAAGATAGCTGTCCCGTCTGTAGCTACGAATTTACGGGTTTTAATCGCACGGAATGCCAATGTCCTAACTGTGGTGAACCGTTAAAAGTGGCAGGGGGTAAGTTTATTATTCTCACCCCTCCCGGTACGATCGATGTCCAAGCGATTGAAGTACCTACCGGACAGTTGGAAGATTAGGGTCAAACCATTACCATCTAGGCACGCGCACCAAACTGAAAGCGGGGGATCTGAATTTTAACAATAACAGCAGTCCCAACAGGTGAATTGACCAATGAACGAGAATTAAGCCCCAAATAATTGCAAAAATTAAACTACTAACGGCAAGAGCTTTAAAAATATCATTATCGGTCTTTTGATACCAGAGAAGACTAAGGAAGGAAAGCAGTAGGAGTAGAAGGGGAAAGAGTGGGGAGAACATGGGGATCACCATTGGGTGAGGGGACTGTCTTCACATCCATAGCCTATCATTTTCCCTTGACAGCTACGGGTAGCAGCGGCTACATTCCCCCCTATTTGTCATAAATCTTTAGAATCAAATTAAAAAGTTTACAAGCCAATGTTTTAGTATAAAGGTGGCGCGACAATCATCCTCATTGTAACGCAAAATAGCCGCCAATAAAGTCCGATCTCCTGTTTTTAACCACTGGTCATACCACCAAACGCATTGATCCCCGCTTACTCCTCGATCGCGCCATTGAAAGCCAATCCAGTTAGCGAGGGATTTTAAAGAATAACTTTCCACGGGAAAAGTTACCGAGTTAACTACATGATAGTGCAGATCAAAACAGCGAGAAAATAACTGATTAATCAAAGAAGAAGGAGTTTTATAAAGATAACCTAATCGCTTAATTGTTTCCACTTCGTACTCAGAAAAGTGAAAAATGGGTGCTTGATAATCCTGCATGACTAAGGTTAAAAATTCCTGCCAAATCCTGCCTTCATCTTCTGGCTTTTCTGCCAAAAAGGGATAAAACTGCTGGGTATTAACTCGATAATCAACGCGTAAAATCCCCAAAAGATAATCTAAATTCTGTTCTGGTTCCGCTTCGATGTCAAAATAAAATTCAATCTCGGCCCTCGGTAGGGGGGACAAATAAGCAGTTTTGCCGTTGCTTTTGCGAAAGGCCCGATTTTCAATAATTGCTTGGGCCTGTAATTGTAACTGATTAGCCACCTCTACCCCCATACCCTCCCCCATACGGGTAGGACAGGTAAGCGCCAGGGATTCCATGGTGGAAACCCCCAAAGACTGTAAAAATTGGTAACGACTGGGAGTCACCCCCGGGACTAAAGAAAGATGTTGACTCGCTTGGGCGATACCATAACAGTGACTATACCAATGACATAAACTGCAACGCTGACGCGAGATAAAAACTTCTGGTTCTTGGCGATTAATCACCATTTCGCCGAACTTTTTGATTATTTCCTCTAGTTTAGTTAACCAGAGATTCAATTCCACCCGATAGCGATTATGACGACGTAGGACAATTTCCGCGTAATTGGGAAAAACTCCCTGCATACTGGCCAATAAATAGGCGTAAAAAGTAGCCAGCATTTTATATTCAGGCTTAGGACGGCGACCGAGTTGAATATTGAGGGGATAATAAATCCAATCGCCAAATTTCGACTTTCCTGCCTGTTTAATTAATAAATGGGGGGAACCGGTTAAAGAGACGGGATAGCCGGATTGTAACAGGACTCCGTGATAAATACAGGATACCCCCTGACGCATCAAAGCTTCCGTTTCCCTAGCGGCGGCTAAAATATCGCCGGTGGGGGTAGTCAGGGAATAATAATCGGGATAGGAGTCTTGCAGGACTTTTTTAACGTGAATTTGACTCTCCTGGCGCAATTTAAGCAAAAAATCTCGCTCAGGGTCTTTTTCTTGGCTATTGCCGTAGAGATTTAAAAACCCACGGCGTTGACAACGTTGGTAGTCTAGAAGTAGATCATCGGTCAGTAGCATTCTATACAAGGAGAAAAGTTAAGCTTTCCTGGACCAGTGAGGTAAAGTAAAAAATAATAAATTAAAAAAAGGAAACATTCCCAAGTGTGTTTCCTCTACTTTAATACTATTGTGACAATTGCGACTTAATGCGTCGATAGGATTCAGCCGTCGGTCGTTGGGAGTCAGGAAGTGGGGAAATGGGGAATTCAACTAAAACCCTAAAACCCGAAAACCCAACACCTTCTAACTGATAACTGATAACTGATAACTGATAACTGATAACTGATAACTGACCCCCCCATCTCCTCGCTTATGCAGAATTTAGACGAAAATAGCCTCGATTTCGCCGTTAGTAAACCGGATTTAGCCGAACAAAGACAGGAATTTCGGGGACTTAGCAATAAAGTTTATTTTAATTTCGGTGGTCAGGGAACCTTGCCCAAGGCCGGATTAGAAGCGATTATCGATGCCCATAATTTTCTCCAACAAAAGGGGCCTTTTTCAGGACGGGTAAACGATTGGATTACCAAAAAAACGGAACTTCTCAGGCAAGAAATGGCTCAGGAGTTGGGAATTAGCCCCAGCACTCTCTCTATCACCGAGGATGTCACTGTAGGCTGTAATATCGCCCTCTGGGGGGTTGATTGGCAAGCGGGGGAACATATTTTACTAACCGATTGTGAACACCCCGGAATTATCGCCACGGTTCGGGAAATTGCCCGTCGTTATCATCTGGAAATCTCCACTTGTCCTATTCGGGAAACTTTAAACGGCGGCAACCCGATAGAAGTGATTTCCGCTCATTTACGTCCAAAAACTAGGGTTTTGGTGGTTAGTCACGTTCTCTGGAATACTGGACAGGTTTTACCCCTCAAGGAAATCTCGCAACTTTGTCATCATAATTCTGTCACCGAAAAACCCGTTTTAGTGGTGGTGGATGCTGCCCAATCCGTGGGTTGTTTGCCCCTGGATTTAAGCACTACCGGCGCCGATTGTTATGCTTTTACGGGTCATAAATGGTGGTGTGGACCGGCCGGTGTGGGGGGATTGTATATTCGTCCCGAAATTTTTCCCAGTTTACAGCCCACTTTTATCGGTTGGCGAGGTATTGAAACAGATAACCGAGGACAGCCTATCGGTTGGAAACCCGATGCTAGACGCTTTGAAGTGGCCACTTCTGCCTATCCTCAATTTGAGGGTTTAAGGGCAACTATTGCGGTACATAACGCCTGGGGTGATGGGGGACAAAGATACGAAAAAATCTGTCAATTAGCGGCCTATCTCTGGGGGGAATTAAAGACAATTAAAGGGGTGAAATGTTTAAAAAATTCTCCGCCGGAATCTGGTTTAGTTTCCTTTCAAATTGACTCGGCCATCACCCCACAAAATTTAGTGCAACAGCTAGAAAAACAAGGGTTTTTACTGCGAACTCTCCTCGACCCCCTCTGTGTGCGTGCCTGTGTTCATTATTTCACTTTGCCCTCAGAAATCGAGCAGTTAGTAGCAGCTATCAAAAAGTTAGTTTAAACCGCGTCGGGGATATTTTTATCCCTCGGCCATTAAGCGTAATAATTCGTCGGTAGATAACTTGCCGCTGGCGTCGGTCCCCTCCAATAAACTATCGGCGAGATCGCGTTTATGGTGGTGCAGATCGACAATTTTTTCCTCGATCGTATCCTTGGCCACTAAGCGATAAATCGTCACCGGACGTTTTTGGCCGATGCGGTGGGCGCGATCGGAAGCCTGATCCTCCACTGCGGGATTCCACCAGGGATCAAGATGGATAACATAATCGGCCGCGGTGAGATTTAATCCTGTCCCCCCGGCTTTTAAACTAATTAAAAACACGTCCCCTTCCCCCGCTTGAAAAGCTTTCACCTGTTTCTGCCGATCGCTGGCTGGGGTACTACCATCGAGGTATTGATATTTTATCTGCCGTTGATCGAGATAACTGCGGATAATCGCTAAATGATCGACAAATTGACTAAATACCAACGCTTTATGCTGATTATCTAATAAGTCATCCAGAATTTCCCCGAAACGGGACAATTTCGAGCCGGGTAAATCCAAATCTGGAGCCACTAACTGCGGGTGACAGCAGGCCCGGCGTAATTTCATGATCTCTGCCAGTACCTGGAGATGTTTTGCCCCGGCGGTACTGTCACTCTCGCTTAATTTCTCCAAAGCACGCCGCCGTAAGGCCTCGTAAAACGCCTTCTCCTCGACGCTTAACTCGATCGGGACTAAAATCTCGGTACGCGGCGGTAATTCCGCCAGAACTTGGTTTTTTGTGCGTCGAAGCAGGAAAGGCCGCACCAGTTTTTTTAACTGTTCGCGAGCAGTTTTATCGCCGTATTTTTCGATCGGGGTGGCGAAACGGCGATCAAAACTTTCCAAGGATCCCAACAATCCGGGGTTAATAAAACGGAAAAGATTCCATAATTCCCCTAAATGATTCTCGATCGGTGTTCCCGTGGTGATTAATTTAAAATCCCCCCGCAGATTCATCGCTGCTTTCGATCGCTTGGTGGAGAAATTCTTAATCGCTTGGGCCTCATCGAGAACGATTGTCCGCCATTCTACCCCAGCCAACATGGTGGCCACTTCTTCCTGCTGTAATAACCCATAGCTACAGACCAACAGATCGAAGGGTTGCAGTCGATCGAGTAGCGCTTGCCGATCGCCTGTTCCCAGTTGGATGATATTTAAGGTGGGTGCGAACCTTTCCGCCTCACTAATCCAGTTCAAACATACTGAAGTAGGAGCGATCGCTAAAGTCGGTCCCTCGGAGGCGCGGGTTAGGATCACTGCCAGGGCCTGTAAAGTTTTCCCTAATCCCATATCATCGGCCAAACAGGCCCCGGCCCCCCACCGGGCCAGTCTAGCTAACCAGCGAAAGCCTTCCAATTGATAGTCGCGCAATTCTGCCTGTAGAGTTGAGGGGACTTCCGGGGTAAAATCCTGACTCTCCTGAAAGCGTTGTAAATTATCGCGCCAACGTTTATCGGCCTTGAGTTGTCCCACTTCCTCGGTGAGTTCCGAGAGCATCGGGGCAGCGAAGGGATGAAACCGCAAACCGTCCCCGGACTTTTCCGAGAAAGCACGCATTTCCTGTAACCGTTCCCGAAATGCCTCTGTTAATGCGAGAAATTGACCATCTCCGAGGGGAATAAACCGCCCCGGCGATCCCTCTAGCAATTTCATCAACTCCTGCATACTCAGCACCGATTTCTCCTCTAGGTGCAGTTCCCCACTGACGGCAAACCAATCCCGTTGACTGTGGATATTTAGGTGTAGGTCCTGTAATCGAAGCTGACGCGTCACCCGCCATTTTTCCCCTTCCGGCCATTCCACGAGGACACTATCGCTTAATTCCCGCAATTCCAGCAGTAGATCTAGACAATCCTCTGGATTTTCTAGCCGCCATTCCCCATTTTCTTCCTCGAAACTGATCAGGATCGGACAAGAATCGATCGCTGTTTGGGCCAGTTTTTTCTCCAGGGCCAAATCCCTAGTTGTTTGCAGCCGTTCCCCCTCGATCTCGGCGATCACTGTTTCTCCCCCTTTTCCAGGCCGGAAATAGGGACCGGCTGCCCCAAAAGGACGGCTGAGAACCGCCACTTTTAGACCCTCCCCAGCCGGTAAGAGATGAATCCGGGGTTGACTATCGGCCGCCACTGACCGGGCTGCTTTTCCTCCGCCGATATCGGAATGTACTGTCACCATCCCGGAGAGGGAATTGATCGCGGCCAGCACTTTTTCCCGGCCCTTGTCGGGAACTTCTAGGCGGTTGCTTTTGCCGATAATGTCGGCGATGCTTCGGTGTTCTGGCTTGACTTCGATTACCTTAACGCGAGTGGGGGTTTCTTTCCAAATCAGCACTTCTTGGTGATCGCTGAGATCGGGCAGTAAAGAGAGGATTAATTTACCCGATTTTTCCTTACTTACTCGCAATTCCGGTTCCCCGGCGACGATTTCTACCCGCGTTCTGGGGGAATCTTCCCAAAACACCAGGGGATGACCGATCAGTTCGATAATGGCCCGGTACTCAAAGTGATACTCGTTCTGGCCATAGTAACTGGATTCCACGAAGATATGGGCGCAAATTTTCAGGTCTTGCGGGGTTAAATAGTCAATTTCCCCGGTTTTTCGCAGACGTTTAAGGGAGACGGGACGGCCACGACTCCAATTACCCCGCGCGTCGAGTTTCTGTTCTTTTGGTTGCAGGAAATAATCCTCGGAATGGATAGAGAGAAACCAAGCAAGGCGGACGACGGGGTTAGATTTACCCGGGGTTGGTGTTGGCGCGCACAGATTAGTCAAGGCATTCAGGCACAGTTGCCAAGCTTCTTGGGGTTCGATCGCATCTACTAGGGGGGAAGGGAGATGCCATTTTATAACCACCTCCGCTTCCGGCGCTCGATCGAGTCGGGACAGTAGGGCCCCGGTTTCCAGGGCTAACCAATGGTAGCCGGCCGCCTTGGCATCTTTGTAGAGGGGCAAGAGTAGGCGGGGCAGATGTTTTTTAGCGATGCCGCTACTCATCCAGTAGAGACAGATACTACAGATAAGAGTCTCTAGACCCTGGCCGATTTGGTAGGGATTGATCGTCGCGTCGATGATTGCGTCTTTGGCCTGCATATCTCCCTGACGGGCAGCGATGATTTTTTCCAGACGGGCATAGATAGGACTGAAAGGATGATCGTTTTGACGCGTCACCCAACTGCTATAGCTGGCGGCTTCGGCGAGACGTTCGGGGGTTCCTTCTTTGAGGAGGGCGAAAATAAAGGAGAAGCCGCTAATCGAAGAAAAATAGATTTTTTGTTTTCCTTTGGCTTTTTTTAGGGCTTTAAGGGCGAGGGTATATTCTTGGATCGCTTTGCTGTTTTCCCCGCCCAGAAAGGCAATCCAACCCCGTATCGCCCCGATTGCTGCTGCTTGGCTTTCCGGGAAGGGGCGATCGAGATACCGACGCACTTTATCGCTTTGTCCTCGGATGATCGCCTGTTCAAGCCACAAATGGGCTTCGGAAACACTGGTCTGGTCTTGACAGAGTTCTTCTAGGAGGGAAAAAGCTCCATCGGCGCGAGTTATTTTTTCAAAAGCCTTGACAAGAATGCTATTTAGTGCTAGAGCTTGAAATTTGGTCGGTTGCGTCCGTAACCAATCCCCATCGAAGGGGTTATCGTAGATGAGAACCAGAAGGTCTTCTAGGCTGGTTTTTGAGGAAGAATAGCTGGTTTTCTGATAATCGGCGATTTGTTGTTCGATCGAGTCGAAATCCTGACTATAGATGGCCAGACGGATTTCTCGGATTAATTGCTCTTTTCCCTGAAAAACTAGGCTTTCATCCCAACGAGTCCGGGGTTGCGCCAGTTTTGCCTTGATAATCTCGGCAAAACGCTTGAATTCTCCTTTACTAACGCTATCACGGCTGGCAATCTCGACGAGGAGGGGATGACAGCGCGGCCCGTAGCCTTTGTCCTGGGTAATCACTTCCGCTTCTAGGAGGATATCTAAATGGGATTTCAGGGTTTGGCCGTTAAATCGCCGGTTGTTCTCGTCGCGGTAATGGGATTGATTTAAACAGTCTAGAAAAGTGCTGCGGGCGATCGGTTCATAGATTAGGGAAAAAAGACGGACGATCACCTGATCGAGTGCCGATAATTGTTGGTAGCGTTCGATGAGTTGGCGGCGGATTTGCTCGATATCTTTCATATTCGGTTATATTCGCTGATAATCCTAATCTTTTTGCGGGGATATGCCTGCAATTTATGGGCGGGTTTCCAGAAAAGGTTCGATATCGATCGGGAACCAATCCCCGTCTAATACCTGTTCGAGAGTGAATATAGACTCTAGGGGAATCGCATTTTTATCGACGATTCTGGCGTTAATCAGGGATTTTCTGGCATCGGAGTAGGCTGTCTCGAAAGTATCCCGCAGGTGATTGGCGAGAGTCGGACTATCTACCTTTCTTTCCAATTGAACCCTAAAATTGGCGATTTCTTCGAGCCAATGACGGGCATTCCGTTCTTTTTCCGATTCCCAATAGGATAGTTTCAGGAGATGGATTAATAATTGAGTTAACAAACTCTCTACAGCCTGTCTCTCGCTTTTTCCCATGCACTCCACCTCTTCGATCAGGTTTTCCCAGTCCACCAGGTCAAACTCTTTTCGCTTTAACAGTTCGGCGGTTTTTTCCGTCCAGAGAACAAAATCTTCCTCGTAGAGAGCGGTCATCATAGATTTATCTTCCCGACCGGGAGCGCAGGGTAATGGCTCGATTATAACGCTCGATCGCTATCGTTCGATCAGCTTCTAGTCCGGGGAATTTTTGCCAAGTTAGAGATTTATCCTCTAGCACAAGTTGTTCTTTTTGTCAAAAAAACTTTTTCTTTTTAACAAAAGTACACAAACATTTTGATCAACACTCTGGGGTAAAAAGGGGAGAAAGACAGAAGGTTACTAATAGTCTTTAAGTAGGCAGTGGAGATTTAGAGAGGGTTTCCAGGATGGCTCAACAGCTAAAAATACAAAAAGCACAGAAAAACCCATCGTTGCATACAGTAAAATTATACCAGAATCGCTGTAAGTATTGCCATCTCGTGAATAAATAAAAATGATTCTCAATTAATTCTTAAGAAAAAGTAAATATTGCGAAATGTAAATTGAAATCTTCTCAAGTATTAATGGTTTATTGATAAAAAATGCTTATATAAGCTAGACTGCATTGAAACCGCATCTTGAAAATTTTAGTACAAAGGCTCTGCTATCCCTTCTCCCCACTTCCCTTTAGCCAGTGCCTTCAGCCTAGAATTTAGGTGAGAAGATCGGTTGTTAGACAATCTCTCAATTTTTCAGATAAAATACGAACACTTGGTTCCGAAAAAATATGGCTATGCGCCCCATGAATATCATAAATTTCTAGTCCTTCGTCAGCAACGCCTTCCCATCCATTGGTTAGATCAAAAGCATTTATACCTGTATGTTTGGCTCTGAAAAGGGTGATTTTGCCCGGGTAAGATTGCGGTAGATAAAGTCGAGGGGGCGAAGCTTCTAGGGGCTTTGTTTCTGGTGTTTTTTCTGATGGCTGAACAGGAAAAGAAGTTCTTTGAATAATTTTTTGAACAGATAAACTTTTAAGTTTTTCGAGGAGATAAGAAACCCTCTCTTGAGGTTCAAATAATAAAAAGTTACCCCAATAAATTTGAGAATATCGGATCAATTCTGACATCAATTTTTGAAAACGAGAGCCTTTTTTCCAGTGGGGTGGCAGCTTAAGATGGGGATGTAGGGTATCAAATAAAATTAATTTGGCAACGGTCTGACCTTGTGCTTGCAGTTGTTTAGCCATTTCAAAGGCCACGTTTCCGCCATTAGAAACCCCCAATAATATATAAGGTCCTTGAGGGTAAAAAGCTTGCATTTCTTCAATGTAGTGAGCAGCCAAATTCTCGATGGGGGGTAACTTGTCTTCTTTTTCCTTCCCTTTTCTGGCAGCCAATCCATAATTTAAGCCATAAATAGGTTGTCTCAACCCTAAATAATTGGCCAAGGGACGGTAAAAACTTAAACCCTCCCCCAGAAGATGAATAGCAAACAGAGGAATTTTATCCCCCAATGGTTGAATAGGAACTAAAGAATACCAAGAGGATGACCATTCCCCTCTGGATAAAATCTTAGCTAATTTTTCGACAGTTGGGGCTTGATATAAAACAACGATAGATAATTCTTTCGAGCAAATTTTTTCAATTTCAGCCACAAGTTTGACCGCTAAGATAGAATCTCCCCCTAAGTCAAAGAAGTTATCATAAATACCAACTTCCTTAAGTCCTAAAATCTTTTTCCAAATCTGGGTCAATTGCCCTTCTAATTGATTACGAGGCGCTCGATAGGTTTGTTCTAGTGTTTGTTGAATCAGAGCATCAACCCATTTAATCGTAGCCGTAAATTCCCCCGTTTCTAGACGCTGTTTTAGGGATAGTCGTTGAATTTTTCCGGTGGATGTTCTGGGAATAGCGGATTTTTGCAGGGGAATAAGATATTTAGGGTTGATTCCTAGGGTTTGTGTCAGTTTTCCTCGGATATTTTTAGCCAAATTACCTAAGTCGCTTTCTTTGGTAATCGATGTATTAAAGAAGATCCCCAATTGCTCCGTTTCACTGTCGGCCTGTCCACAGCTAGAAGCCACTGTATAAAAGGGTTGAACTCCCTCTACTTCCTCGACAACGGCTTCAATCTCCTGACAGGAATAATTCTTGCCATTGACGATAATGATTTCTTTTTCCCGTCCAGTCACCGTCAAATAACCATCGTTGAGAAATCCCAAGTTTCCCGTATTAAACCAGCCATCTTCGCTAAAAAGAGTCCGATTTAGGCCGGGATTATCGTAATATCCCCGAGCTATTCCGGCACTCCAAATCTGGATAGAACCGATGTCCCCCTCGGCAAGTAAATTATTCTCTCCATCAACAATGCGAAGGCCACAACCGGGTAAAGGCTGGCCAATCTGCACAAATTGTTGACTATGGGAGTTGTACCCCATGGCCGTCCATTTACGGGTACTAGCTACTACCCCTGTTTCCGAAAGACCATAGGCTAAGCTGAGAACATCTGCCGGCAAGGCCAAGGGCTGTAGGGTTTCTAGAAAAGAACGACAGGTTTGCGGGACAATTTTCTCGGCACCGAGTCCAATAGTTTGCAGTGAGGATAAATCCCAGGGCTTTTGAGCAATAGCTTTAACTTCCTCTATAATCCTTGTCATCGCAAAGTTGGTTAATACCGTTGTCTTGACTCTATACTGGTCAACCGTCTCTATCCAACCTAGGGGATTTCCGAAAAAGCTGGCCGGGGGAAGATAAAGGGTTTGACCCAATTTGGGCCTAATTATGCCCATTCCCGAGGCATTATCGCAAGGAATCCAAGTTAAAAAACAGCTAGATTCATCATCATGTTCATTTTCGCCGAGAAATTGCCTGATAACGGTTAAAGCATCAAAGGAGACCAATTTGGGATTACCAGTTGTTCCAGATGTAGTCAGCAACAGAGCTAAGTCTTCCGGTTGGTGGGTGTGAAAATTCTGACTAGGAGCAAAGTTCTCGGCCTTTTCAAGGGTTAAAATCCTGGCATCAATAGGCTGACTGCGGGTTTTCATCGATGCTGCCAGTTCTTTTGTCGTTAAAATGACAGGATTAGCTAAAGTTTGCCAAACTTGCTCAAGTTTATTGGCAGCAGGGGTGGTTTCAGGACGATGAAAAGACACAGCAACGGGGACGGGGACAAAACCCCCTAAAAAGCAACTCCAAACCGCTGCTACAAACTCATGGCACTGTTCAATCTGGATAATGACAAAATCCCCGGGAGACAAACCTTGAGCTTGTAAATAACCGAGTAAAATGGTAGACCTTTGCCAAATTTCGCCGTAAGTCCGGTTTATTGGCGACTTTCCAGTTAAATCAACTAAATAACCCTGAGATGTCTTTTCTAGCTGTTGTTTTAAGATTGCCGCTAAACTAGATACTACCTCCAATTTACCGGTTATTGGTTGACCATAAGCGATCGCTGGTTTTTTGTCTTCCCCATTCCCTTCTGAAAAAGAGTCTAACCCTAAATTGCTCTGAAATTGTGGTTCTATTTGCCTAAAATGATCTAAACATTGGATATGCCTGGCAATAACTTCTTTAACCGTTAGAAATCGGGCCGTTTTTCCCTCTAGTTGATACTGAAAAGAGCCATTGCGGTGCCACTCTAGAGCGGGAGTATCGAAACCGATCCCTAACCGAGCGGCATCTTGGGCAATTTGAGCGACATTGCTTTGCAATTCCTGCCATAAATCCCGACCTAAATCAGTAAATTGGCCATATTTTCGCAATTGTTCCAGGCCAATTTGCAATTGGAGCAGGTTGGTCATCAGTTGACTTTTGGCAAAGTCCAGCTTTTCCCCCTCCGGATTACTGCGATAAAAATTTAACCAAAACCGAGTAACGGGTGTATAAACATAGACAGCATGAAAAATTCCTCTTAAAGGTCGTAAATCCTGTCGCCAAGGGGAATAATAGAGACTATTGGCCTGATCTTCCTCAAGGGAATTGCACAGGAGAGGGTTATTTTGTTCTATTAAAAATAGGCGATTATGGTGGAATTCATGAATAAAATTATCCGCCAAGCGGTAGGGATTATCGATAACACTACAAATTAATGCCCCCGGAAAGTCGGAACTACTTAAGTTGGTAAAGGTTCCTTCTTCTAGGGGTTTTAGGGCTATTACCTCCATAAAATAGTGTAATTGCCCAAAGGTTTGCGGATGATACTGCTCAATCAATGCTAATCCATCTCGCACCAGATTAATATATTTTTCTTGATAAGCCATTCCCGTTTTAACCACTGCTTGACCATCGGGAAAGGCTGGGGAATTGAAACAATAGGGCTGAAAGCGGAATTCTCCACCTTGAAGGTATAGGGTAGGGCATTGTCCAACTTTGAGATTTCCCCCTTTTAAAAGGGCATTGGCCGTTAATTCTAAGTATTCTCGCTGATTTTGACCGCCAACGTCTAATTTATTCCCCTCGATCCCATAAATTTCTACCTCCCCAGTCCCTTCCAAATAAAAAGATGTCCCCGGAATGGCTAGGGGCAAACGGCCATAAAAAGGGACTTTGAAATTATAGCTCCGTCCGGAAAGAAGGGCATGAGCGATCGCAAAGAGCTTGAATTGATTGAGATGAGCGATTAATGCTTTCAGGGGCGTTTTTTGCTTAATTTCGCCACAATATTGCCGAGTAACCGATGGTAAGGGTTTTTTGGTGAGGGCTGCTTTGACTAAATCAAAAGCCAATTGACACCAATGATAGGCGGCGGGATCTGACCAAATCCACAGGAAAAAATCGGCTTGATAGTTGCTTATCTGAGCAAAAGTTTCTAAAAATTCGCCTATTTCTCCCCTATGATCCTCAGATTTTAGTAAAGCATGATGGCGTTCAATAACTTTTTGTAAAGCGATTAGGGTATGGATATTTTGTTGTCGATAATTATCAAAAAGAGTTGTATCCGTCCAAAAAAAGGCGGCTGGCTGTAATTGAGAGCCGTTTTTAGTTTCGTGAGTTTCTAGCTCTATATTAGTTGACATAACTCGCTCAAAAGACTTTTTAAACGACTTGAACCGGGTTAAATTTTGGGTAATAAATTCCGATTTAAACCAGAAGACTAGACCAAAATCAATCTTTTTAGTCTAGTCCCTGCCAATCTTTATGTCTGCCCAACAAATTCTCCACCATTCCCGCGAGCGATAAAGCGAACTGAGGTTTGACTGTGGGGATTTTGTCCTTCTAGACTCGCCATCAGTTGGTTGACTTCTTGCTGTTGGTTAAGGCTGAGTTGACTGTAATTTAAGGTTTTCATGGTGAATTTCCTCAATGTTTTAATCGATGCAGTTCATCCTAATCTTCTTGACCAAAAATGTCAAGTTTAATTACAGCAGTTATTTGAATGGTGAGGTAGGAAGTGTTCGTTTTAGGGAACTCCGGAACAGTTAACAGTAGCCGGTCGTGCGGGGATAATACGAAATTAGGTTACATCTCATCTATTAAGAAATATTAACAAAACTGCCAGCCTCTACTATTAGGGGATGTGCCGAATAGGGAGCGTTAGCAAAAACCATGGCAGCAGGGGAAAAATTCCCTCTTTTTTTCTTGGTTCTTTTCCAGAAGGGGAAGAGAGCAAGTCTTACAGGTGCTAAAATTATCATTTTCAGACAAGTAAGCAGGAGTATAAGTTATGACTTTTATACCAGCTATTGATCCAGATATTGAATACCCCGATAGTGACGGTAAACCCATGGCCGATAATACCGAACAATATGAATGGATCGTTAAAATTAAAGAAAATCTTGAGATTCTCTTTGCTAATTCTCCTAACGTTTTTATTGCGGGGGAT